>JAYTUM010000130.1:0-1744 GCA_043744575.1 Acidimicrobiales bacterium
GTCGCACCGAGCAGGCCGAGTCCAACCGTGAACATGCCGGCAACGCCGCCAGTGCGAAACGCGACGCCGAGGGCTTCTTTCATCGAGCCGCGCTTGGCGGCGGCGGCGGTGCGCACGTTGCCGCGCGTCGCCAAGGTCATGCCGATGTAACCGGTGAGTCCCGAAGCCACGCAGCCGAGAACGAAAGCAATTGTGCGGAACAATCCTGCCGAAACAAAACTCAGCGCGCTTTCGCCGCTGGGCTTACTAATCGCTACCGATGTGAAGAACACGATCGCGCCGACGGGGATCAAGATAACGCCGATCGTTTTAAATTGGCGCTTGAGGTACGCCCATGCGCCCTCTTGAATCGCCAGGGCAATCTCTTGCATCTTGTCTGTGCCCTCGTCCTCGGCAAGCACCTTGATTACTAGGTACCAACCAACGAGGAGGGCGAGCACTGCGGCGGCCCCAGAAAAACCGAGGATCGCCCACTCACCGCCCTTGAGGGTAAATGTTTGCCAGCCGCCTTCAGATGCGAGTATTGACGTCACGTGTTATCTCTCCGAGTTAATAGGTATGGGCTTAATAGATTCGGGCAGCCGAATCGGTGACCCATAAGGAATGTGCTCCGTAGAGTGTAGATAATTCAGAAGGCAGTGAGCGAAACCCCCGTTTTTAGCTTGGTGAGACACCCATCACAACTCACCTATATATAGGGCTCGGGTGGGTGAGGAGTTGCGCATAGCGTCAGGCCTAGAACTAGCGTGAATTGCGTTCCTTATGGCCCGCACCGCTTCGCCGCCCCAAAACCCCGTAACCGGCACAGCCATAGCCGTTCGTCGGCGCCGCCCGTTTCTACTGGATCTGTATTCGACCGCGGTCGGTAAAAAATACGTGATGGCCATCAGCGGTATCGCGATGATGGGTTTCGTGCTTTTTCACATGATCGGCAATCTCAAGATGTACTTGGGCGCCGCCGACCTCGATCATTACGCCGAGTTTTTGCGGGCGTTGCTTTACCCGATTGCACCCAAGGGTGCCGTGCTTTGGATCTTGCGCGGCGGGTTGCTGGCCATGTTGTTGCTGCACTTGCATGCGGCGTGGTCGCTGACACAACTCAATCGGCACGCGCGGCCCGTCAAGTATCAAAGTGCGCGTGACTACCAGGTCGCGACATTCGCCAGCCGCACAATGCGTTGGACGGGGATCATCGTGTTGTCGTTTCTGATCTGGCACATCCTCGACATCACGCTCGGTGTCGTCAATGCGACCGGCACCAACGGCGAGTTCGCAAAAGGTGAGGTTTACAACAACCTCGTGCGCAGTCTCGATCGCTGGCCGGTTTCGGTGTTCTATATCTTCGCCAACATCTTGCTTGGCATTCACCTGTTTCACGGCGCATGGAGCATCTTCCAGTCGCTGGGCTGGAGCAACCCACGCTTCAACAACTGGCGCCGCGGTTTCGCTACCACCTTTGCCACGGTCGTTGTCGTCGGCAACGTTTCATTTCCTATAGCCGTTCTCGCCGGCATCGTGCACGTTTAAGGAGCCGTCGTGACAATGATGCAGGATCGCCCGACCAATTCTTTTAACGCCAAGATTCCGACAGGCGCGTTGCACGAGAAGTGGGACAACTATAAAGAGGGCGCCAAGCTAGTAAACCCAAACAACAAGCGCAAGTTCAAGATCATTGTCGTTGGTACTGGCCTAGCTGGCGCGTCTGCAGCCGCGACGCTCGCCGAATTGGGGTACCAGGTCGACG
>JAYTUM010000131.1:0-6666 GCA_043744575.1 Acidimicrobiales bacterium
GCTGTTACCGCGTTCGAATTGGCGAGCGCGCTGACGGTGCTTGACGACGGCAAACCAATCGGCGTTTTAACAAGGCAGGACTTACTCGGATACGTGGTGGCGTAGATGAAATTTGAAACATCTGCAATCCACTCTGGACAGGAGGCCGACCCGCGCACGGGCGCAGTTGTCCCCCCGATTTATCAGGTGTCTACGTTTAAGCAAGACGGCGTCGGCGGATTGCGCGCGGGTTACGAATACGCCCGCAGTGGTAACCCGACCCGCGACGCCCTCGAGGAGTGCCTGGCCGCGCTCGAAAGCGGTACTCGCGCATTTGCAACCGCTTCGGGGCTCGCCGCCGAGGATTTACTTTTGCGCACGGTCTTGCGCCCTGGCGATCATCTGGTCGTTCCGATCGACGCCTACGGCGGGTCTTACAGGCTGTTCGCGCGCGTTCTTGAACCTTGGGGCATCGAACATTCGGCCGTCGATCACAGCGATTTGGCTGCGGTGCGCGCCGCCATCGTGCCCGGCAAAACGAAGGTCGTCTGGACAGAGTCTCCGACAAATCCGCTGCTATCAATTGCTGACATCGCGGAGTTATCCAAGCTCGCCCACGAAGCCGGCGCGATACTTGTGGTCGACAACACGTTTGCCTCGCCGTACCTGCAGCGCCCACTAGAACTCGGCGCAGATGCGGTCGTGCACTCGACGACAAAATATCTTGGCGGACACAGCGACGTAATCGGTGGCGCGATTGTCGTCAAGGATGTAGATCTGGCTGCCCAAATTGCGTACAACCACAACGCAACGGGCCCCATCGCCGGACCGTTTGACTCGTGGTTGGTGTTGCGTGGGGCCAAGACCCTGGCGGTGCGGATGGATCGCCACTGCCAAAACGCCCGCGCAATCGTCGATTTTCTCGTCGCCCACGATCGCGTCAGTGAAGTTCGCTATCCGGGATTGGTGACGCATCCTGGTCACGAAATCGCCAAGCGTCAGATGAGTGACTTCGGCGGGATGGTCTCATTTCGCGTTCGCGGCGGCATCGAGTCGGCACTTCAAGTTTGCAAGCGCGTCGAACTGTTCACGCTGGCCGAGTCGCTCGGCGGGGTCGAGTCACTGATCGAGCATCCGGCCAAGATGACCCACGCCTCGGTGGCGGGTAGCGCCCTCGAAGTTCCCGACGATTTGATTCGCCTCTCGGTGGGGCTCGAACACATCGACGACCTGATTGCCGACTTGGCGCGGGCGCTCGACTAACCATCGCTAGGTCGTGAGGGCAATAAACCTGCGCACTCGCTCGTCGTCGAGCCCGAGCAACCCCGCCAACCACCCAGCGACTCGCGGGTGATCTAGCGATCCGACAGAGACCATCTCCTCAATATCTGCCCAGTCTTTCGTTCGATTGAAGAACGCCTTGAACACCGCAAGATGATCTGCGCCAAGTATCGGAATGCGCGCACCGGCAAAGTCGTGTTGCTCAACATGTTGTAACACGTCATCGTGAAACTTGTGCGTATTAAAGAATATGTCGATCGGCGTGTCGTCCCAGAACACCCGAACTTGATCATCGGCCCTTGCCGCGTCACGCTGCTCATCGCTAAACGCAATGCGTTTCGTTAATGCCTGCGCAACTCGATCGACATTTGTTGCGGGCAAAAACACGTTCACGTCAATATCGCGCGTCGCTCGGGGTTCGCCGACATGAAAGGCCAGGGCAAGCGCTCCGCCAAATGCGTGCGATACGCCAGACTCGTTCAGCATGCGATGCACGCCAAGAATTTTGTCGACCAGTGATGTCATCGCGGGAACCGTGGGAACGCGCATTTTCGAGCAGATTTGCGTTGCGGAAGGTGATCGGCCAGGTCGAGCACCTGAGCTAGCCTCCCGCCCGCCACACGTTGGCGCTCGTGTTTGGCTGAGCCGTCAAGAGTGACCACCCAATCCATACCGCAGGCATCGATCAGCCTGGCGAGGGTTTGAACCGTCGGCGAGCGCCTCCCAGACTCGTAAACAACGATGGCGGCTGGCGATGTATGGGCTCGCCGCGCCAACTCGCGCTTCGACAACCCGGCTTGCACCCGCGCCTTTTGAATAAGTAGACCCGCTTCCACAGTCCCAGCATACCGTCGTGTTATCGAATTAGGTAACACTTGAGCGATGGGCCGGCTGCCGCACCGGCAGGACGACGCGAGTCAGGAGTCCGCCCAAGTGGCTTGGCGCCATCACGAGGGTGCCGCAGTGACGTTGCACAATCGACGCAATGATGTTCATCCCGAGACCGAATCCCCCGCCATCGCGCGACCGTGAATGATCGAACCGCTGAAACTCGGTAGTTGACCGCTCGTACATCGATTGCGGGAGTCCGGGGCCAGCGTCCGCGACTTCGAGCACGATGCTGTCGCCGCGGTGGGCAAGAGATACGCGAACTTCGACATTCGGTTGGGTGTGCCGCAAAATATTGGCCTTAATGTTGGCGACGAGCCGCTCAAGTAGTTCGGCGTTGCCGGTCAGGACGATCGACGGCTCAACGTCGAGCGCGACTTTTCTCTCCTGCTGGTGCATTAGTAAATCGGCGAAGTGGTCGACGACAACCTGCGAGAAGTCGACTTCGTCGGTGAGTGTCACATCTACCTCGCCCAGTTCGGCGAGTAGAAGCAGATCATTGATAATCAAATCCATTCGTTTGCTCTCTGAGACCAGGCGCTGTAGGGCGCGGTCGCGTTGCTCGTGGGAAAGTTCGCGACCACTAAACAAAATGTCGACATACCCTCGAACAACTGTTAAAGGCGTTCGCAACTCATGAGAGGCGTCCCCGAGAAACTCACGCATTCGCTGCTCGGAGAGCGCCGTTATTGCTACGGCGTCTTGCAATTTACTCGTCATAGCTCTTAGCGCAGAGGCGAGATCGCCAACCTCGTTAGTGCGCGCCGACTTCGGTAACTCGACCCCAAGATCACCGCCTGCTATCGCAATTGCGCTGTCGGTAATTTCGGTGATCGGACGCAATTCGCGACGAAGCGCGAACCAGATCAGAAGCACAGTGAGCAATGCGATACCAATTAAGACCATCAGGCTCTGCAACAAAGACCCGACGAACTGCGAATTCACGACACTTAGTGATGTTCCCACAATGATCCACTGGCCCTCACCGGTTGAGGTCGCCCGAATTCGAAGTGGTGGTGAGCCATCTATCGTGATCGGTTTGCCAACTGCCCGAGTAACCGTCGCCACCGAAAGCGTTGGCATCGTCAGCACTTTGTCGCCGTCATTGCCCTCCACCACCGAAAACGGGTCGGCGTCGGTGAAGTAAATCTCGCCAATGAGCGAGAAAGGCGATGACTCGGCACTTGCGAGCAGAGTCTCCACGTCTTTACTCGGGTCTGCGGCGATTCGCTGCGTAACCCCTGCCAACACAACATCGATTCTGTTGATCTCATCGGCTCGCGAGAGCCATGCCGTGGCGCCGCCAATTATTGAACCGCTAGCAACTAGAGCAATACCGAGCGTGACGACCAAGCGAGTCCGTAACTTCATGCACTCTTCTTTGGGTCAACAATCTTGAATCCGATCCCGCGAACTGTTATTAAGTACTGTTCCTCGTCGTGCGCCAGTTTCTTGCGCAGGTAAGACACGAATGTCTCGACAACAGTCGTATTCGAGTCGAAATCGATCCCCCAAACCGCGTCAAGTATCTGCTGCTTGCTTAGGACATGGTTCTTGTTCTCCATCATGAAGCGCAGAAGTCGGAATTCGGTCGGCGAGAGTTCGACCGGCTCATCGCCGAGTGTCACCTGATATGTATCGAGGTTCATGACGACCCTTCCACAGCGAATTGCAGCATCGGTTTCTGGTCCAGACGTTCGCTTTAAAACAGCAGACACGCGGAGCAGGAGCTCTTCTAGCCCGAACGGCTTCTTGACATAGTCGTCGGCGCCCAGGCGAAAGCCAGTGACGGTGTCTTCTCGCGAGTGTCGAGCCGTCAACAAAATAACTGGGGTAGTAGTCCCGGCCTTTCGCATCCGCTCGAGAACCTCGAAACCGGTCATTCGGGGCATATTCACGTCGAGGATCACGAGATCTGGCTGTTGCTCACGCATCATCGTCAACGCGGTGGCGCCATCTCCCGCCCGCAAGGTGCGATAATCGGCGAGGTGCAGAGCATCGACAATGATGTCGCATACCGCGTCTTCGTCGTCGACCACCAAAACTAGCTGTGATTCCATGAATTCCTCCGCAACCAAATATTCTCTAACTCAAACCAACCTACTAAACCAACAACTGAGACGCTTGAAGACCGCCCCGAGAGCCGACTCGCCAGCCGAATGATTGACCCCAGTCTCAAATGAATGGCTGAAAATTCACATGAAACTCACAAGATCGGTGCCTATTGTCATATTTCAAGCAGTCAAGTCAATCATCAAAGGAGAGTTCAAGCATGAAGAAGAAATTTATAGTCGCATTAGTGGCATCGACAGCACTTGTCAACGGGGCGTCGGTTGCATTTGCCTCCAAGGTGTCCGACACGGACACCACAAGTTCGTCAACAACAGTTGCTGTCAGACCGAACAGTGACAACAAGGCCGCCAGAGAACTGAGAATGGCTGCCGAGAAAGCCGCACGAGAACTTAGGTTCGCCAACGAGAAGGCCGCTAGAGAAAAGAAAATCGCGGACGAGAAAGCCGCTCGTGCTGCCAAAATAGTAGAAGCCACGAACGCCAGAAAGACAATAATGGCAACATTCGTGTCGGCTATGGCCGACGCGAATAAGGCAAGAAATGCCGCTCTAAAGTCGGCAAAATCAGAGGCAGAACGAACTGCCGCTAAGGACACATTCAAAATTGCCATCGCGGCCGCCAACGAGGCCAAAACTTCAGCCTTGAAGGCTTTGACAAGCGGTCAGACCGCAACGACAAGCACAACAACTACAACAACAGTTAAACCGTAAGAGACCTACTTAGTCACTCTTAGTATCGAGGCGCTGTTTAGTGCGCCCGACATTCTCTCAACGCGAATGTCGGGCGCACTTCTATTTGTTAGCCGAATTTCTATCTGAACCGGTCGTCTAGCTTCGCATAGTTACCCCGAAATATTCAGTGGACTTACCAATGAATTCCACAAGAAATCCACAATTCCGATCTTTATGGTGAGATTTGTAAGCCACCACTACACGGAGGAGAAGCAATCATGAAAAAGAAGTTGATTGTCGCGGTTGCGACAGCGCTAGTACTTGCAAACGGGGCCTCGGTCGCATTTGCAGATACAGGATCCGAGTCTGGATCAACGAACAAGGAAACCACCATCGCAAGTAGCTCTGAATTCTCCAAGTTGACAGATGCTCAGAAGGACGCATACAAGATTGAGCGTGAGGCATACCTCGCCAAGTTGGAAGTCATTCATACGACATTCAGAACTGCCCTCAGCAATGCCGAAAAGGCATACAGGACAGCGCTCGAATCGGCAACTACAGCTGAGGCCCGCGCCTCTGCACAAGTAGCCTTCAGAGCTGCAGGCGTCCTTGCCCTGACGAACTATCAGGACTCCCTAGTTGCCCTTGGCCTCCCGCCGGTAAAGCCAGAGCTCAGCGATGAGCAGAAGGACGCCAAGAAGGCCGAAAAAGCAGCCCTCAAGGTCGAGCGAGTAGCGATTCTCGCCGCCTTCCATGCCGCTATGGAAAGTGCCAGAGACACGTTTAAGGCTGCGAAAGAATCAGCCACAACTGACGATGCCAAGAAGGCCGCCGAGTCGGCATTCAAGACCGCCGTCACTACCGCCACTCAGACTAAGACCGCCGCCCTTAAGGCTCTCGGTTTTAATCCTTCAAACTCCGGCAAATCGAATGGCGACAAGTAATTAGCTAGATCAATCGCAATGAAAATGAAGTAGTTGCACCAGTGCGCTCGTCGCCCGTTTCACGCGGGCGGCGGGCGCACTGTCGTTGTAGGCGAACCACTCGCCAATGGACAGACAATTTAATTAAATTGCGTCGGCCCTAGCGGCGTTGGTTTTCTAGTGCTTTTTTAACCTCTCACTTTGCAGTTGCGAGACTCGACCCCGTCAAGTCAGCACCAGTCAAGTCAGCACCGGTCAAGTCAGCACCGGTCAAGTCGGCATTTTGTAAGTTGGCATTGCACAGGACAGCGTTCTGCAGGTTGGCATCTCGCAAATTTGCATCCTTCAGGTTGGCGCCTCGTAGGTTGGCGCCACTTAGGTTGGCGCCAAGCAAAGTGGCATACCTCATGTTGGTTTGGGTCAGCTTCGCGCTGTTCAAGTTTGCGAAACTTAAGTCCACCCCCTCAAGATTCGCCGAACTCAGGTCGGCGTTGTGTAAGTCGGCATGGTGTAGGACGGCGCCAGTCATTTCAACTTCTACAAGAGTGGCAGCCGCCAGATTCGCGGCCGTGAGATTCGCTTTAGTTAGACGTGCGGCATCCAAATTTGCGGCAGTCAAATTCGTAGCCGTGAGATTCGCTTCAGAAAGATTCGCCGCAACCAAATTAGCAGCAGCCAGATTCGCAGCCGTGAGATTCGCTCCGGAAAGATTCGCCGAGGCTAAGTTTGCCGCCGTCAAATTCGCCGCAGCCAGATTGGCGGCCTCCAGATTTGCCGATGCCAAATTTGCGGCAGTCAAGTCAGCCGCCGTTAGTTCGACCGCAGTTAGGTCAGCAGCTTCCAAATCAGCTG
>JAYTUM010000132.1:0-1741 GCA_043744575.1 Acidimicrobiales bacterium
TGGGGCAGACGACCGCGCCGGTGTCTGGAGCGAGTACAACACGCCTTCGCCAACACCCGCGGCAGGGACGCGTCGACAAGATGTTGATCTGACGGGTCAGACTCGTGAGCCGCGCCAGACCGCCAGTCGCCAGCCCGCAAGTCGCCAATCAGATCCGTCGACTGGCGCAACTCGGCGAGTCGTGAGTGGCACGTACCTGACTGGCGAAAATCGCCGCCCTGCCTCGCAGCACCCATCTGGCGCGATGGCGCGGCCAGCGCGAGCAGGCCAAGTTTCTCGCGGTCGGCAACAACAAGATGTTTCGCGGCCGGTGCGCCGCGATCCGGGTTCGGTTGGTAATAGCGGTCGACGCAAGGCAGAAGATTTGGGTGGCGGCCGCGATATTCCAACGGCAACTGCTGTCGCCGCGTTGCTGCTGGCGGTGTTCATTGCCGCGTTGATGTATCGCCCCGCAGCGGTGATGGTTGTGATCGTAGTAATCATAGGGTTTGCAGCGTTCGAGTTCTTTAGTAGCGCAACCGAGCGCGGCTACCGTCCGCCAATGGTTATTGGGGTAATCGGATGCGTCGCGGCATCGCTAAGTGCGTATTGGATTGGCGATGCGGCACTACCCTTGGTGTTCGTATTCGCGTTCTTCGCCAGCGCGATCACGTTCATTGGCTCATCGAGCATCGAGAGTGGTCCAGTGCCGAATATTGCCATTGCTTCGCTCGGCCTGACATGGATCGGATTGCTCGGGTCGTACGGCGCGCTAATTCTGAGATTCTCGACGTACGGCGGTGCGTATTCAAATGCGGGCACCGACACGCTGTTCATATTGGTCGCCGGCGTGATCGCCAACGACATTGCCGCGTTCTTCGTCGGGCGCGCAGCGGGGCGCACGCCTCTGCGCGACTGGATTAGCCCACAAAAGTCGATGGAGGGCGCGATTGGTGGCGTGCTCGGCACCCTCGGCGCGGTCGTTTTGGTCGGCCTGCAGAGCTCCACGTGGAACAGCGTCAGCGAGTGGGTAATGCTGTCTGTAGTGATTGTGATTATGGCACCGCTCGGCGATCTCACCGAGTCGATGTTTAAGCGCAACCTTGATATCAAAGACTTCGGCTCAATTCTCAAGGGTCACGGTGGCGTGCTTGACCGCTTCGACAGCCTGATCTTCACATTGCCGGCCGTCTACTATCTGGCACTCGTAATTCAGCCCTGGAACTAATAAGTAACAGCGGCGTGACGCGCGTTGCTATCGCTGGCAGTACCGGCTCAATCGGCACGCAGACCCTTGACGTAATTGCAGCAGCACCTAGCGAATACGAGGTTGTGGCGCTCGGTGTCGGTGCGTCGGTAGACGCGGTGGTTGCTCAGGCCAAGCAGTGGCGTCCAAAATATGTGGCCGTGGCCGATGCGGTCGCGCGTAAACATGTCGCCTCCGCACTGCCAGGCGTCGAGGTGATAGGCGATGTCGCCGAAGTTTGCGACATTGCCGATGTAGTTGTCAACGGCATTGTCGGCTTCGCTGGATTATCCGTAACGATGTCGACTCTACGCTCTGGTAAGCGTTTGGCGCTGGCCAACAAAGAGAGTCTTATCGCTGCAGGCCCGATCGTGCAACCGCTGCGCCAAGTCGAGGGCGCCGTGATAATCCCCATTGACAGCGAACACTGCGCACTTCATCAGTGCCTGCGCGCGTCGAGGCGCGGCACCCAAGAGGTAAAGCGCCTGCTACTCACGGCGAGCGGTGGGCCGTTTC
>JAYTUM010000133.1:0-1741 GCA_043744575.1 Acidimicrobiales bacterium
ATCGAGTTTGCCTTGTCGATTGCCGACTCGACCTCGCTCTCGTCGTCGACCCGAATGCCGACGCAACCCATCGCCTCTGCCCACTTGGCAAAGTTCGGAACGTCGTTAGAGAGATAGACCTCGCTGTAGCGCTTGTCGTAGAACATCTCTTGCCACTGGCGCACCATGCCCAGGTTTGAGTTGTTGAGAATGCCAACCTTGATCGGAATGCGCTCGATCGAAGCGGTGACGAGCTCTTGCGCGGTCATCTGAAAGCAACCGTCACCGTCGATCGCCCACACGGTCTTGTCGGGGCGCCCAACCTTGGCGCCGATCGCAGCTGGCACCGAGAATCCCATCGTGCCGAGGCCGCCGGAATTGACCCATGTGTACGGCTCGTTGAAGTGCCAGTACTGGCTCGCCCACATCTGGTGCTGGCCGACGCCCGAAACCAAGATCGTGCCAGCCGGCGCGGCGTCACGAATTTTTTCGAGGCAGAACTGCGGTTTGAGCGCGCCATCAGGTTCACTCTTGTCGTAGGCCAACGGGAACTGCTCTTTCCAACCGCTGACGCGACTGCGCCACGGGCCAACATCGGCCTGCTTCGTGTCGCTGGCCAGTAAATCTTTGATCGCCTTGACCATCTCTTCGATGACCAAGCGACAGTCGCCGACGATCGGAACATCGGGCTTGCGCACCTTGCCCTGCTCGGCTGGGTCGATGTCGACATGAATGATCTTGGCGTCCGGAGCAAACGCGTTGACGCGACCGGTAACGCGGTCGTCGAAGCGTGCGCCGAGCGCAATCAACAGGTCTGACTTTTGCATCGCGGTAACCGCGGTCGCCGTGCCGTGCATGCCTGGCATTCCCAGGCACAACGGGTGGTCGTCGGGAAAGGCGCCGCGAGCCATCAGCGTGGTGACCACGGGTATCTGCGTGAGCTCGGCCAATTCGCGCAGCGCATCTGCGGCCCGCGCCTTGAGCACGCCGCCGCCGACATACAGAAGCGGCTTCTCGGAGCGCAAAATTAGCTGTGCCGCCTCTTTAATCATGCGGGCGTGACCCTTTGTCGTCGGCCTATAGCCGGGCAAGCTGTCCTCGACTTCTTCGGAAGTTGGCCAATTCCATTTCATCTTGCTTTGCAAAACGTCCTTCGGCACGTCGATCAAAACCGGGCCTGGTCGCCCAGTTGTGGCAATGTGAAATGCCTGCGCCACCGCCATCGGGAGGTCGTCGGCCGACATGATCAGTTCGTTATGTTTGGTAACGCTGCGGGTTATGCCGACAGTGTCACACTCTTGAAACGCGTCGGTACCGATCGCCGAAGTCGGAACCTGACCGGTGATGCAAACAATCGGGATCGAATCCATATACGCGTCGCACAACGGAGTGACCATGTTGGTCGCGGCCGGACCACTGGTCACCATCGCCACGCCGGGGCGGCCCGTGACATGCGCGTAACCCTCGGCCATATGACCGGCGCCTTGTTCGTGACGCACCAAAATATGGCGAATAGACGACTCGATCAGTGGGTCGTAGGCGGGCAAGATGCAGCCGCCCGGCAGACCGAACATCACATCTACATTCGACATCTCGAGTGACTTAATCAGCGCCTGAGCACCTGTAAGTTCATCGTTTGGTTTCGCGTCTCTGTGGTTCATAGGGTTCTCTTCTCTTTAATTTCGACTTGTTGTGAAATGTTTTTGGGGAACAAAAAAGCCCCCCTATTGGGAGGCTTTGGGCACACGCGGCAAACGCCGGT
>JAYTUM010000134.1:0-1735 GCA_043744575.1 Acidimicrobiales bacterium
GGCCGCCGCACTGGCGCAGGCCAAAGACGCGCGCTTGAAGATTCTCGACGTGATGAACGCGGCAATCGCCGCGCCACGAGCAACGGTTGCCGAGAGCGCGCCGAAGATCGTGACCTTCACCATTCCTCTAGACAAGGTTGGCGAAGTCATCGGACCGAAGGGCAAGGTCATCAATACCATTCAGCAAGAGACCGGCGCAGAGATCAACGTCTCTGATGACGGAGCAACCGGAATCATCACCATCGGTTCGCCAGACAACGCCAAGGTAGAAGATGCCCGCGCGAGAATCTTGGCAATCGTTGATCCGCCAACAGCAGAACTTGGCGCGACATATTCTGGCCGCGTTGTGAACATCGCCCAATTCGGCGCGTTCATCAACATCTTGCCCGGTCGCGACGGCCTGATCCACATCTCCAAACTTGGTGGCGGCAAGCGCATCGCCAGAGTTGAAGACGTGCTCAATCTCGGTGACGAGGTGCAGGTTCGTGTCGACGACATCGACGACCGCGGCAAGGTCAGCCTGAGCCTGCTAGGCCCAGACGGTCAGCCAATCACCGGCAGCGCAGAAGGCGGCGAATCAAGTGGCCCCGAACGCGCCCCACGCGACCGCGCCCCGCGCGAGCGCAGCAGTGGTGATCGCGGCAATGATCGAGGTGGCCGTGGCGATAGCCGCGGTAATGATCGCGGCAGTCGCGGTAATGATCGCGGCGGTCGTAGCGATAGCCGCAGTGACAGTCGCGGCACTGGTCGTAGTGATAGTCGCAGTGACAGTCGTAGTGACAGTCGCGGCAATGATCGCGATGGCGGGGCTCGCCGTGAGCCAAACCGCGGTGCTTCCGCGCCAAGCGACGTCAAGTCGGTCAGTTTCGAGGACGAGTTCAACAGCGAACAGCAAAACGGCAAATAATCGAATTGCTGTTCGTCTAGTCTCATCGTCATGGTGCGGGTCGGAGTCATCGGTAGCGCTGGGCGAATGGGGGCGACGGTGTGTGCTGCCGTTGCCGACGATCCTCAATTAGAACTAGTCGCAGTGGTTGATCCTGGTGCGCCAGGGTCAACCGTGCACGGTCTCACTGTCGCCAGTGAATTGCGGGCGCTCGCCGATGCCAAAGTCGAAGTCGCCGTCGACTTCACCGTCGCCTCGGCCTCCCGGGTTAGCTTGCCGTGGCTGGCGATGCACAACATCCATGCCGTTGTCGGCACGACCGGCTTCACAGACGAAGACATCGCTAACTTTCGCCTGGCGTTTAGTGCGAGCAATTGCCTGATCGCGGCCAATTTTGCAATCGGCGCGGTGTTGATGATGCGCTTCGCAGAAATCGCCGCGCCGTTTTTTGAGACGGCCGAGATCATCGAGATTCATCACGATGGTAAGGCCGACTCGCCATCGGGAACCGCGATTAATACGGCGAAACGCATGGCCGCATCGAGCAACCAATGGGCACAAGACCCGACCAAGCACGAGGCTATTGCGGGTGCTCGCGGGGCCAAGGGTGCTGGCGGCATCCCGATCCATTCAATGCGCATGCGCGGGGCCGTGGCCAACCAAGAAGTCATCTTGGGCACGCTGGGGCAGACGCTGACCATTCGTCACGACACCACTGATCGCGCGAGTTTCATGCCGGGCGTCTTGTTGGCCTGCAAAAAAATTGCCGATCACAAAGGTGTGACGCTCGGGTTGGATTCGCTGCTAGGCATTTAGCTGTAACGCTTAAATTTGGTGGTTGGCCATCGC
>JAYTUM010000135.1:0-6574 GCA_043744575.1 Acidimicrobiales bacterium
GAATCGAATTCGTAGGCATGATTTGGCTGATTCAGCTCGAGCGTCACGAGATTTGAGGCGTCGACAACATTATTGATCGGGCGCATGCCTGCTCTCGTAAGACGCCTCGCCACCCATTGCGGCGAAGGGCCAACAACCACGCCAGACATCACGGTCACGTTAAAGCGACCGCAACGATCTTCGGCTGAAATTTTGACGGGCACGCTCTTGGGCGAACCTTGAGGTTTCTGATCGCCACGCGCAACGAACAGAGGCTTACCCAAGAATGCCGCAATGTCGCGCGCCACGCCGAGATAACCATTGCAGTCAGGCCTGTTGCGGGTGACGTCTAGTTCGTAAACATGATCACTTTCGATACCGAGAGCGGCAAAGACGTCAACTCCGAGTTGCAAACCTGGGGGCAAAATATAGATGCCAGACGCGTCCGCGCCCAGGCCAAGTTCGGTGCTTGAACACAACATTCCCTGGCTGTCGATGCCAAGTATTCCGCGCGAGCCGATCAGCCTGCCGTCTGGCATCGTGGCGCCCAGTGTCGCGAGCGGAACGAGATCGCCCGAGTTCATGTTCGACGCGCCGCACCAGACGTGCTTCTCTGCGCCGTCGCCCGCGTCGACATAAACGCGTATGACCTTGGCCGCGTCCGGGTGTCGCTCGGTGCGTACGACCCTTGCCACCACGACACCCGCGACAGATTTGCCGACCTGCTCGACGCCCTCTACGGCAAGACCGAGTTGCGTAAGTATCTCGCCCGTCGCCTCGACGTCAGAGCCAACGTCTACAAACTCGCGCAACCACGAATGCAAAATCTTCACGAAAACTGCCTAACGAAACGCAGGTCGTTGGTGTACATCTCGCGGATGTCTTCGACACTGTGGCGCTCTCTGGCCATGCGATCGATGCCAAAACCGAACGCAAATCCGGTGAACTCGTCAGGATCAATGCCGCCTGCGCGAAGAACGTTCGGGTGCACCATCCCGCACCCGCCCAATTCGACCCAGTTGCCGTTTCTTTGGCGAATGTCAAACTCGGCGCTCGGCTCGGTGAACGGGAAAAATGACGGTCGAAGCCTGCTCGAGAACTCAGCGCCGAAGAACGCCTTGGTGAAAGCCTCGATCGTGCCCGCAAGGTGCGCAAAAGTAATGCCCCGATCGATTACCAAACCCTCGATCTGGTGAAACACTGGCATGTGCGTGGCATCGGGTGTGTCGCGGCGAAACACCCGGCCCGGCATGATCGCGAAAATAGGCGGCTTCCAGGTTTGCATCACGCGAATTTGCACTGGCGAAGTGTGAGTGCGCAACAAGATCGAGTTGGGCTCACCCGAATTCAAAAATATCGTGTCGAACTCGCTGCGCGCCGGGTGCGACTTGGGCATATTCAGCGCTTCGAAGTTGTAAAAATCACTCTCGACCTCGGGTCCTTCGGCAATTTGAAAGCCAAGCCCGATAAACACATCCTCGAGGCGCTGTTGGGCCTGCGAAACTATGTGCTCGTAGCCGCGACGGCTTGCTGTCGCGAATTCTGTGAGGTCGAGCGATTCAGAATTAACCTGCAGCGCCAGATCGCGCGCCGACAAAGACGCCATCCGCTCCTTGAGCGAAACATCGACCGCCTCTGAAGCGGCGTTAATTAATTGCCCCGCCTTCTTGCGCGACTCGACATCGTCGATCTTGCCCAATTGCGACTTGAGCGCGGCGATCCTGCTCTTTTTACCGGCAAGTTCGGCTGAAACGACCCGCAATGCCTCGGAGTCTGGCGCCGCCCTGATGGCCGCGAGTGCCGCGCCGAGGGCCGAGTCGATTTGCTCGCTTAGCGGATTGGCGTCCGAAGTATCTGAAGAAGCCATATCGCCCACTTACGCTACTCGCCTAACGGTTTGCGAACCCGCTATTTAGTGGCTTGTTGTGCTGCGACTTCGAAACAAATCAGTGTCGCTGCCATCGCCACATTAAGGCTCTCGCCACGGCCGAAGTGAGGGATGTTAACCCACTGATCGACCGTGATATCTGACGACATGCCGTGCGCCTCGTTACCGACCACGACCGCAACGCGGCCTGCGAGATCGGCCTTGGTGTATTCGACCACGCCAGGCTGATGATGTGACGAAGTGCCAACCAATCGAAAGCCGGCGCGGGCGACTTCGGCTAATTCGACGCCCTCCACTACAGGAACGTGAAATAGAGCGCCGGCCGACGAGCGCACGACCTTCGGATTGAACGCCTCGACGGTCTCGTTTGTCAACACGACCGCGCACGCGCCAGCGGCTTCGGCGGAGCGAAAGATGGTGCCCATGTTGCCCGGGTCGCTGACCCGATCGGCGACAATAATCCATCCGGATTCTGGCAATTCGGCCAGCGTGCTCACGCGCCGTTCGGCGATCGCAATTACGGGTTGGGGCGTCGCCGTTGTGGCGACGCGCTCCATAACGCCGTCGGCGAGTTGATAGATGTCGGACTCGGTGCCGAACACCCTCGCACCACCTGGGGCCAAGAACTGCGACTCGATGCGCCAACCAGCGGAGATCGCTTCGGCGATCAACGTTGCGCCCTCAATAATGAAGGCGTTGTCTTCTACGCGGGCAGCGCGGCGCGAGCTGAGACGACGCAACCGCTGAACTCTTGGATGTGAAAACGCGAGATGCGTGTCGCTCAGACAAGCGCTCCCTTGGCGGTCTCGACCAAGCTAGTGAATGCCTGAGCGTCGTGAACGGCGATGTCGGCGAGGATCTTGCGATCAACGGAAACACCAGCCTTGCTCAAGCCCGCGATCAATCGGCTGTACGAGAAGTCGTTCTGGCGGCATGCGGCGTTGATGCGCTGGATCCATAGGCTACGAAACTCGCCCTTCTTGGCGCGACGGTCGCGGAACGCGTATTGACCTGAGTGCAATACCTGCTCGTTGGCGGAACGGAATGTACGGCTGCGGTCGCCGTAGTAACCCTTGGCCTTTTCAAGAATTGCCTTGTGCTTCTTGCGGGCGTGAACTGCGCGTTTTACTCTTGCCATGACTTAATCCTTTCTAGATACTTTTGAAAATTGACGGTTGAAGCGTGGGTGAATGATCTCTAGCGCTCGCCGAGGAGACGCTTGATGCGCTTGACATCACCCGAGTGCACGTCAACAGAACCGTCGAGACGACGGGTGCGGGTTGACGCCTTGTGCTCAAAAAGGTGCTGGCGCATTGACTGCTGACGGCGCAACTTTCCGGTTCCGGTTTTCTTGAACCGCTTCGCGGTTGTCTTCGAAGTCTTCATCTTTGGCATTTCTTGCCTCCATCTAAGTTTTGCTTGATGCGTTTATAAATCAGCTCTCGGTGCCTGGCGCCGGAGCGGCCTCGACAACGACCGCGTGTTGCAGTGCTGGTTTCGAAACTTGCGTTTTCGGATCTGCTTTCTTGGCCACTTTCTTCTCGGGTGAAAGAACCATCGTCATGCTCCGACCCTCTAGTCGGGCATAGGTATCGACCCGGGCCACATCGCCCACTTGTTCGATAACACCGTCAAGTATTTTTGCTCCCAGCTCGGGGTGAGCGACTTCGCGGCCGCGAAACTGCAGTGTGACTTTGATCTTGTGACCCTCTGCGAGAAACTCGCGGATGTGGCGCACTTTGGTATCGAAGTCACCCTTGCCGATCTTTGGCTTGAACTTCACTTCCTTCATGGTGATCTGCACGGTCTTCTTGCGCGACTCCTTTAGACGTTGAGCTTCTTCGTAACGAAACTTTCCGTAGTCCATAATGCGACAAACGGGCGGTTCTGCCTGGGAAGCTACTTCGACCAAATCGAGTTCGGCGATGCGGGCCCTTTCGAGTGCATCTGCGATCGAGACAATCCCTACCTGAGATCCGTCGGCATCAACGAGGCGAACTTCGCGAGAGCGAATTCTTTCGTTGTACCGCGGTTCGTTTACTGGCGGTGCTATGGCTTTTCTCTCTTGTGCAAGCGGCGTTGCCTCCTGTGATTCGGAGTACCGACGAATATCGCCGCGGTGAGGGTGCGTGCGGATCGAACCGCATGGCGACGAAGCCGCACACGCACTCGACCCAAATGCACTGACTCAACACATTGATCTCTTTCGGGACTTCTGGTTGTACTACTCGTGATTAGGTGGGAGAACTGGTCTCCACTTGAGGGGTTATCGTATCGCAGATGAATGACGATCACACCGCAACCAATCATCCAGGCGATTTCGATCCCGGCGCGCTGGCCGACGCCCAGACCGAGCTTGAGGAGTCCCGCCGCCGCATCGCCGATGCCCCGGCCAATGTCGTCGTCGTCAACCACGTCATGGGGCTCTATGAGTTGGCGGCGATTCATCTCTCGGCCAACCCTCCCCGCCTGGATGAGGCGGTGCTGGCCATCGACGCCGTGGCCTGCCTGGTCGAGGGCCTCGGTGAACGACTCGGAGAGGAGTACCCGACAATGCGCGACGCGCTGAGCAATATTCGACTGGCGTTCGTGCAGATTAAGGGCAGCGAGGCCGGCTAAAAACTAACGAGCCGTCGTTGGCCATCGGCTGTTAAAGCGATTCAATCTGCGAGGCCTCGCGAACATCGAATCGCGTAACCACTAAAAAACTTACGGGAGTATTGACCGCGATATCTCGCGAACCGTCGACGATCTCGACACAATGGAATATCAACTTTTCGTCGCCGACTGCGATGTAACCCAAGCCGCGATCGCGATCGAAAGATTCGACCGTGCCGTGACGCGTCTCGCTCACTTACGAACCAAATCTTTCGTTTTTCTGTAGCCGCGCGCCGCGCGCCCAACTGACCGCGTCAAGAATTGGTTTTCCTTCCGGTTGCACATTCTGCAAACAAATTGAGCATTGACCAGTTGACACGATGATGCCCTGCGGGCAGAGTCCCAGAAACTCGCCCGGCACGAGAGATTCCGGCTCATTCATCACTCTGGCGGTGCGGATGTTTAATCGCTTACCGCGAAATATTGCGTGCCCTACGCCGATCCGCGTAATTCGCGCCAGATATTCGGCGCTCAGGCGCCAGTCGAACGCAAGATCGTCGCTAACTATCTTGGCCGCATAGGTGGACTTACCGGTCTGTCGTACACCAGCCCCCGCGCCATTGGTTACGACATCCAAAAGCAGCGGTATCGCTTCGTCAAGCAGTCGTTTGCGCAACTCGACGGCAGTTTCTGTAGCGCCAATTTCGATTTCGCATTTTCGATAAACCTCGCCGGTATCGAGACCCTCCACCACGCGCATAATGCACGCGCCTGTTGTGCAGTCGCCCGCCAGGATCGCCCTCTCCACTGGCGCAGCTCCCCTCCATCGCGGCAACAGCGAGAAGTGCAAGTTGACCATCGGCACGTGCGCCAGCAGGGAGACGGGTATCAGCCGCCCGTAGGCAACTACCACCCCTAGCAAACCACGCGTATTGAGATCCGATACATCTATCAAGTCATGTGCGACCGGCAAACCCATCTCTATTGCCGCGCGCTTGACCGGGCAATGGCTAACTGCTTCGCCGCGCCCGCGCCGCGCGTCGGCTCTGGTCACCACGAGCAACACCTTCACGCCAGCATCGACTAGCGCACGCAACGGCGCGACGGCGGTATCAGGCGTACCGAAATAGACGACGCTCGACGCCGCTCCGACGGGAAGCGGCGCCAATGAGCTCACGGCAAGCGCAGGTGAATCGGTTCGGAACTTTGCGGCTTTTCTTCGAGCAACCGATATTCGGCGAGCGCCTTTTTGCGCTGGTCTGGAAGCATTCGATCGAACATTAGAACACCATTGAGGTGATCGATCTCGTGCTGGAAGAGCCGTGCGAGCAATTCATCGGCTTCAATCTCGATGGTATTGCCGTCTAGAGAGATGCCGCGCACTAAGACGTTCTTCGGCCTCACTATCTCGACGTATAAACCCGGAATTGAAAGGCAGCCCTCGTCGTAAACCCACTCTCCCGAAGACTCAACGATGGCCGGGTTGAGCAGCACCCGCGGGTCTTCATCGACGTCGTAAACAAAAATTTGCTTCTGCACGCCGATCTGCGGCCCGGCCAATCCGAGCCCAGGTGCCTCGTACATGATCTTGAACATTGTCTCAGTCAGCGATATGAGCTTGCCGTCGATGTTTTTCACCTCTGCAGCCGCAGACTTCAGCACTGGGTCGCCGAACGTGCGAATCTCGATGCCATTTGGCTGCGCCATACCGTGTAAGGCTAGCGAGCGACATGAGTGACGAGCAGTACTTCACGCAGCGACCCCAGAGCAAATCTTCGCAATCGCGCGCCAACGTTAGCGACAAACAACACAGAGCGACTTGGCAGGTCGCGAGTACTCAACTGCATCTAGTTAGCGATCACGGCGTGTTCTCGCGGCAAGGAATCGACGCGGGCACAGCGGTGATGATCGAGCAAGCACCGCGACCGCCAGACAACGGCAACTTCTTGGATTTAGGTTGCGGTTCTGGCGCGCTGGCGATGACACTTGCAGCGCTCTCGCCGCAGGCGACGATTTGGGCCGTCGACATAAACGAGCGCGCCCTTGACCTGACCCGAGTGAATCTAGCTAGCAACAAATTGCGTAATGTCAGCGTTTGCACACCAGACG
>JAYTUM010000136.1:0-1716 GCA_043744575.1 Acidimicrobiales bacterium
GGATCGGGCTTCGACTGGACTAACTTGCTCGCCTCGATGCGCCGCAGTTCCGCCGTATTTTCGGCCTCTTGCGTGGCGATCACTTCTACGAACGTTTTAGCCATCACCGTCTCAATCGGTGTCGGCGCCGGCATCTTTCCTGCAATTTGCGCCAGCGCTTGACCGAACCCAAGCGCGGTAAATCTCTCGCTTGCCACAGGTCGGCCGGCTCGCCCGATCGGCGCGGCAATCGCGCCGAGATTTGCCGACACGGGCAATAACTTGCCGACTCGCGCCGCCAGCGTTAGCGCCGCAGACTCGGCCGAGAACGGCACCTCGCCAGTGATCGATTCGACGAGCGTCATCGCCAGCGAATAGATGTCGCTAAATTCGGTCGGCGCTTCTCCTAAGCCAATCTCCGGCGCCGCGTACCGCGATTGCTCGAGGCTCATCTGATCGGCGACTACGGTGCGCTTGATACCCAATCCGCCGAGGCGCACCCGCAAGTCGTCGCCAATAAAAACGTTTGCTGGCCGCACGTCGCCGTGCACCAGCCCTTTAGCGTGCACGAAGTTGAGCCCGCGGCAAATGTCTAGCCCGACCACCAGCGCCTGCGATGGCGTCAGCCTGCGGCCGCGATCCAAAATCTCGCGCAGTGTTCCGCCGGCGAAATACTCAAGCACGGTAAACGCAAACAACTCGCCATCGATCGTCTCGGTGCCCCAATCATCCACGCTCACGAGCGCCGGATGGGTAATCGCCGCGACCTCTTTGGTCTGCCGCGTAAACAATTCGAGCGCGTCGTTAATGTTGGCGACCCCGGCGTCGAGGTCAAACAGGGTTTCGGCCAGAACGAGGCGCACCACCACTTGTTTGCGGCTGCGCGTGTCTACGGCGTTAAAGACCATCGAAGATCCTGAGCCATCTACGAGGGCGCTAACGAGCCGATACCTTCTTGAAACTGTCTGCCCCACGAGGGAGTCGCGGTTCACCATGAGTCCTCAATTCTACCCTTTGGCGAGGTAGACAAACGCCGCCACGATCAGCGAGACTGTCAGCGTGACGCAAAGTATGACCAGCAATGAGCCTGTGGACAACTTCTCAACATTGCCAAAGCCGCACAAAAAAATCGACAGGCAAATGTTAATCGTCAGCATCGGCGTAGCAGTCGGCCTTGCGAGCATTGGCTTTGGCCTGCGCAGCGGCCTGACCGGGCGCGACGCTTCCGGCCTGCCATCAGCGATAGAAAGTATTTCACCAGGCAACGGCGACAAGAATTTGCGCCAATCGCAAATCATCGTCGACTTTATTGATGGATACAACGCCGTTCTCACGATCGACGGAATCGAATTGCCAACCGTTCGCCTCGACGAACTCACATCAAATGGCGTCGCACCAAAACCTGGCGCACAGGTAGAACTGCCGCCGACCGCTGTGTTTGACCCGGGCAATTACATCATCAGTTACCAGCCACAAGCTGGCGCGCCGATAAACGAATTCAAGCAGGGCGAGCACACAGCCAGCGTGCGCTATTGGCTTTTCACCGAAGGCGAGACCGGCGCCCGCATCTACAACTGGAAGTTCACGACCGACTAACGCGAAAGGGCGTACGGTTGGTTCATGACCAATCATTCAGAATCAACGCACTCTTCACTCAACTGCGACGCTTGCAGGCTCATCGACAAGGCCGACGGCGTCGAAGACGGCAAACTCTTCAATCTCGCCCACTGGAAGGTC
>JAYTUM010000137.1:0-6569 GCA_043744575.1 Acidimicrobiales bacterium
TGGGAGAGCGTGATCACCGCTTTGCTCGGCGCAGTGGTCGGCATAATGCTCGGCATCGGCCTCGGTTGGGTGATCGTCTTCGCCCTGCGAGACCAGGGCCTAACGACGTTTTCCGTGCCTCTCAACTCGACAATTGTCATCCTCTTGATGTCGTTCATCGTGGGAGTGCTGGCCGCGGTCTACCCCGCCTGGCGCGCGACCAAAGTCAACATTCTTGAGGCGCTAACTACAAACTGATTATGGCCAACCCCAAAGACATCACTCCAGAGATGCTGCAATTTTTGCAAGAACGGCACTTAGCCACGCTGACCACGCTGCGACACGACGGCTCGCCCCATGTTGTCGCCGTCGGTTTCAGCTACGACGCCGCGGCACGATGCGCGCGCGTGATCACATTTTCAACCGCGCAGAAATCTAAGAACGCTGCTCGCGGTGGCCGCGCCGCAGTTTCGCAAGTTGACGGCAGGCGGTGGCTGACACTCGAGGGCACGGTGCGCCTCGTCACAAAAGAAAATAGCCCGGACGAAATCGCCGCCGCGGTTGCCGGCTATGCCAGGCGCTATCAAGACCCTAAGCAACGCGAAGATCGCGTCGCGATAATTATCGATGTCGATCGAGTGCTCGGTCGCGCCTAACTGGCGTAGAAGCGTTCTTCGATTGGGTGCATAATGCCCCGCGAAATATCGCGTTCGATAAACATCGGAGTGAAGTTTGGGCGCATCAGCGGCTGGTGCATCACCTGGCAACCGGGGCACAAATACAAAACTCTGTGCGCCTCGCCGTGATGCGATACCTTGATTAAGTCACCGCAGCGCTGGCACGGTTTGCCCTGCCGGCCATAGACAGCGAGCCCGCCATGGGCCAATACGCCGGCAGAACCAGGCGTGTTGTGCGGGTTCGATTGCAAATATTCGGCGGCCAGGCGAACAATTTCGCGACACTCGCCGCGCTTTAGCGAGCCAACTTGCGCCCACGGATGAATCTCGCACGCCCACAGCAATTCGCAGCGATAAACATTGCCGAGGCCAACCATCACGCGCTGATCCAACAACACCTCGGCGATGGTCTCGTCGCGCTCTTCGTAATTCATAATTCGGTCGACGCACTCTTCGTGATCGGCGTTGAAGTAACGCAAGTTCGGACCGAGGCGACCAAGGTTTGGATGGCGACGAATATCAAAATCTCTGTGTATGTCGATGTCGGCGGCGTTGAAGCAAACGGCGATGCGGTCGGCGACGACAATCACCGCGTCGGCACGGTGCTTAGGTTTGCGCCAGCGTTCGCCGTCTCGATATAAATCCCACGAGCCGCGCATTCGCATTTGTGTCTCAAGCACTGTGCCGTCATCCCAAATAATTTCAATTCTTTTGTTGTGGCTGCGCACTTCTTCAATCACGCCGCCTGCAGCTGGCTTCGCGCCATAAAACCTCGGCGCCTCAAATCGCAAGACCTCCTTACCCAACAGTGCCGTTCGCAATGACGCCGCAGCGTGATAGGTGTGGGCAATTTCGGCCATTGGAAAAATATTACGGCATTACTAGATACTCAAAGTGGGATCAGGGCAGTTGGCCAACTGATGCCAACGCCAAACGAATCAGACGGTCGTGCCCGCTCGTCATTTCGCGACGCATCTGTTCGCTAACAGCTTGCTCGGGTGAGTACCAACCCAAGTCGAGCGCCTGCTGGCTGGGTTGGCAGTCGCCAGTGATCGGCACGACATAGGCCAGGCTCACCGCGTGATGGCGAGGGTCGTGGAACCCACTAATTGTGGGGTCCGGAAAGTATTCAACGATCGTGAATGGCGCCGGGTCAGGCGGCAGTTGCGGCAATGCCAGTGAGCCGAGGTCTTTCTCGAGATGGCGCATCAACGCCTCGCGAATGCGCTCGTTTAGCAGCACCCGACCAGAAACGATCGTGCGGCTGATGCTGCCGTCAGGCACCTGACGCAACAACATTCCGATGTGGGTAACGTTGCCCTGGTCGTCGACGCGCACCGGCACCGCGTCGACATATACGAGCGGCACTTGTCCGCGAACCAGCTCAAGCTGGTTCGGGTCTAGCCAGTTTGTTCTTACGTCGATGCCGTCACTCAATGGCTGCTGCCCTCTCGCACTAGTTCCACATATTGTCACAGATTTAGACAAGCAGCGGTGGAATATGAAAGTCACTGATAGTTGACGCGAGATTTGCTGTCAATATATTGAGGTGAATGATCCTTCGAACACGCACCGCGTGGATGCCGGCACGACTACCCGTAGCGCGCTGATCATGGCGACTTTTCTACTGATTGCGGGCATCACTCATTTTGCGATCCCCGCCAAGTTCGATGACCTCGTGCCGATTTGGCTGCCGTTCGGAGCACGATTCTGGACACTGACCAGCGGCGGCGCCGAAATCTGCATCGCCCTCGGACTCTTCTATCCGCGCACGAGGGCTCGCGCGGCGTGGGCGGCGCTCGGCCTATTTATCGCCGTCTACCCCGGCAACATATATATGGCGTGGGATTGGCGTGACCGCGCACTTGGCGAACAATTGGTCGCCTACGGACGATTGCCGCTGCAGTTTTTGCTGTTCTGGTGGGCGGCCACAATTGCTGGGCGCGCGAAAAAATATCTACCAAGACCCCGCGATGTATTTGGTCTCTAAAAATGCGAGCAGGCCGTCGTGACCACCCTCGCGGCCAATGCCCGACGCTTTAACTCCGCCGAACGGCGCCGCAGGGTCTGAGACAAGACCACGATTTAGGCCGACCATGCCGGTCTCGAGTGCCTCCGCGAGGCGCATGCCCTTGCCAATGTCGCGGGTAAAAATGTACGAAACCAAACCGTGTTCAACGTCGTTGGCACGATGCAATAAGTCGCCCTCGTCGCTGAACGAAACGATCGGCGCGACGGGCCCAAACACCTCTTCGCGCAAGATTGCGGCGTCTGGCGAGACATTTGTGAGAACTGTCGCTGCGTAACCGAAAGAGCCGTCGGTTGCAGATTCGCCGCCGCACATAACCGTGGCACCGTCGCTGACGGCATCGTTGACGACAGCTGCGACACGCTGTTGTTGAGCACGAGACACGAGTGGACCTAGTGTCGTGGTCGGGTTGAGGCCGTCACCAAGTTTGAGCGCGGCCATCTTGGCGGTGAACTTGTCGGTGAACTCGCTGAGCACCTTGTCGTGCACGTAGAAGCGGTTCGCTGCGGTGCAAGCGGCGCCGCCGTTGCGCATTTTGGCAAGCATCGCACCGTCGACCGCGGCATCGATGTTGGCGTCGTCGTAGACAATGAACGGCGCGTTTCCGCCTAACTCCATCGAGCAGTTGATGATGCGGGTACTTGCCTGAGCCAGCAACATGGCGCCGACCGGCGTTGAGCCTGTGAAGCTGAGCTTACGAATTTTGCCAGAGTCGAGCATGGCCTTCACTGCCTCACCAGGCGGGTCTGGCACGACAATGTTGACGACGCCCGACGGCACGCCAGCGCGTTGCAAAATATCCGCAATCGCGAGCGCGGTCAGTGGCGTATCGTGCGCGGGCTTCAAGACAACGGTACATCCGGCCGCGAGCGCCGGAGCGATTTTGCGGGTGGCCATCGCCGCAGGGAAGTTCCAAGGCGTGGCAAGCAAAGCCACGCCCACTGGTTGACGCGTCACGAGCAACCAGTTGGAGCCGCTGGGCGCGCGGCGATAATCGCCGTCGATGCGAACTGCCTCTTCGCTGAACCAGCGAAAGAACTCGGCGGCGTAGCCGGCCTCGGCCCGCGCATCGCTCAAGACTTTGCCGTTTTCTTGAGTGATCAATCGCGCCAAGTCTTCTTGCTCAGCGATCATTATCTCAAATGTCTTGCGCAAGATCTCGGCCCGTTGTCGCGGCGCGGTCGACTTCCACGATGCAAATGCGTCGTGAGCGGCTTCGACGGCCAGTAGACAGTCGGCGACTGACGCGCTGGCGACTGTCGCCATCGACTTACCCGTCATCGGGTTGAGTACCTCGAACGAAGACGCCGAACCAATCCACGATCCACCGATAAAAGAGTCTGTGTGCAACTGCATGGCGGCGACCTCCGTTTTAGATCTGAATAGTGCTGTTGTTCATTTCGACAGTTCGACGCCAGCGATTTCTCTGATGCGATCACGCAAGAATTCAAATGCCGTCTTGTTCTGCGCAATCATCACGTCGTCGGCAGGATGTAAAAACAGCGGCGTCGACACTCGAGAGCGCGTGGCTGATTCGCCAACTGGGTTGACCACTTGGTGGGTCGTGCTCGGGTAATAGCCATTGCTCGCGAACTTGAGCATGTCGCCCGAATTTATTGCGACGCTGCCGGGGTCACAGGGCACGTCGTACCAATTGCCCTCAATGTCGCGCACCTGCAAACCGGGCTCGTTGGCAGCCGGCAGCACCGTAAGTAAATTGATGTCTTCGTGTGCCGCCGCACGAACAGAGCCGACCGGCTCGTTACCGAGCAGCGGCGGGTAATGCAAAATTCGCAAAAGTGTGCGCCGAGTGCCGTTCATCATCTGTGACAGAGGCATCGAAAATGTTTTAGAAATTTCAGTTGGTGTATTGGCCTCAACCCACGAAAGCAACTCGGCGCCTAGCGCCATGCCGGCCTGATACACCGCGGCCGCGCTCGCCGACTCGACGGCTGGATGGCGACCCCACGGGTACCAGTGAAAATACTCCTTGATGTCGCGCACCTGTGCGCCGAGGGCAGTCTCTGCTTCTTCGAGCGGGCGGTAGCCGTCTTGTCCGGTTACCTCTGGCAGGTAATCCCACTTACGCTCTGATCGAAAAAATGCGAGCCATTCGCCCTGCAGGCGTTGCACGAGGGAGTAATCAATCGGGTGATTAACTACAACCGCAAACCCCGTATCGCGCAACGACCTGGTGAATTGGGCAGGGGCGTCTGCTGACCGATAGTCAACTACTGCCACTTCCATATCTATACCCTATTAGTTTCTCGTACCCTATTAGTTTTTCGACCAGTTTTCAATGTCGATGCCGGGCATAGGAAATAACTCCGGCGTAGTTGTCGCTAGGCGTATGTCAAGATTCTTAGCGACCGCGGCGATCAGGCAATCGGTGGCCGATAGGGCGATGCCGCGGGCGGCAAACTCGTTTCGCCATGCGCTCGCCTGCGCCGCATCTTGCAATCCAATTGGCAAGACTCGCACGCCCCCGAACAATAGATGCACCCGCTCGATATCAAACTGATTGACACCGTGAAAAATTTCGGCTGCATTCAACGCCGTAGTAACGGGAACTTCGCCGTTGGCGCGCAGGCGCAGGAAGCGCTCTGCTGAGACTGCGCCGTACAGCATGTCGATAAGTATCGGGGTATCGAAAAGAATCATTGCTTGCCGCCACGATCGACGCGGCGTTCGCCGAGCACCCACTGCTGTGGGTCTGCTTGCCAGGCGTGGCCGCGCGTTTGAACCGAGCCGATGGCGGCATCAAGCGCATCCCACTGGCGCTCGAACTCGAGCGCGCGCGTTATCGCATTGACGATGAATGCGCTGCGCTCGCGCGGGCCGCAGCGTTCGTCGAGCTGATCGACGATCTCATCGTCTAGGTGCACATGCAATCTCATGTGTGGATACTTTAGCACACGCTATAGCACACTAGTTTTCGGCGCCGATTTGGCCAACGCGGGTAGCCGTTTAGAGCTGCAGGCTCTTGATCTCGAGAAACTCTTCGAGGCCGTAGATGCCATTCTCGCGGCCGATACCAGATTGTTTGTACCCACCAAATGGCGCATTGGCATTGAATGCCCCGCCGTTGATCTCGACCTGACCTGTGCGCAAACGGCGCGCCACGCGCTTGGCGCGCTCGGGGTCGCTCGACCACACTCCGCCGGCGAGGCCGTAGATCACTGAGTTGGCGATGCGCACGGCGTCATCTTCGGAGTCGTACGGCATTATTGAAAGCACGGGCCCGAAAATTTCTTCTTGGGCAATCGTCTGATCGACCGTGACATTAGAGAACACGGTCGGCTTGACGTAATAGCCCTTCGTTAATCCGTCTGGTGCACCCAATCCGCCGACAACCAGCGTCGCGCCCTCGTCGATACCTCGTTGGATGTAGCCCTGCACGCGATCGCGTTGCGCGGCCGATGCGAGCGGCCCGAGGTGAATGCCTTCCGCGAACGGGTCGCCGACCGTCATTGCGCTAGCAGCCGCGCCCGCGATCGCCTCGGCCTCTGCCATTCGTGCGCGCGGCACTAGCATGCGGGTCAGCGCCGAACAAGTCTGGCCCGAATTCAAAAATGCTTTGCCGACGCCATCGCGAACGGCTTTCGTGAAACCCTTTTCATCCAAGTCATCAAGAATCACGTTGGCCGACTTGCCGCCCAGTTCGAGCGTGACCTTTTTGACGGTCTCGGCCCCAACCTGCAAAACGCGCTTGCCCGCGCGAGTAGAACCTGTGAATGAGACCATGTCGACGTCTGGGTGCGCGGCCATTGCTTCGCCGACCACCGGGCCAATGCCTGAGACCAAGTTAAATACTCCAGCCGGCAGGCCGACCTCGTTGATGATGTCAGCCAATATAAATGCGTCGACCGGTGCAACTTCGCTCG
>JAYTUM010000138.1:0-6558 GCA_043744575.1 Acidimicrobiales bacterium
GCGATCGAGAACTCTGGCGCATATGTCGTGTGGCTGCAGGCCGACACCACGGCCCTAGTTGAGCGTGTGTCGTCCGGAACTCATCGCCCGCTGCTGAGCGATGGCGCACCTGCCACACTTGAAGCAATGAGCATCACCCGCGAAAAATTGTATGCGGGGCTCGCCGCTACACGAATCGATACGAACAACCAAAGTGTCAAGTCGGTGGCCGAGCGAATGCTCGTTGTCCTAGTCGCAAAAGGCGTCGTCGCTAACGATCTTCGAGAAGGCGCACACGAAAACGCACGTGCGCGCACAAGTAGCGAATAGGGCGATGGGAACTCAGCGGGTTCGAGTCGATCTCGCGGAGCGCTCATACGACGTCGTAGTTGGACATGGTGCCAAGAGCGAACTTGCCAGTTCTATTCCGAAATCGGCGAAGCGAGCCGTGGTTGTGACGCAGAGCAACATTGGATTTATAGTTGAAACAAATTTGCCGACGACGATCATAAACATCGGGTCCGGCGAGGAGCATAAGACTCTTCTATCAATCGCAGACCTCTACAGCGAGTTTGCCAAAGTCGGCTTGACCCGCGGCGATGTGGTGGTCGGCATTGGCGGAGGAATGGTCACAGACGTCGCCGGTTTCGCCGCGGCCTCGTGGCACCGCGGCACCTCGGTCGTGCATGTTGCAACAACCTTGGTCGGCATGATTGACGCCGCGATCGGTGGCAAGACCGGAGTGAATCTGCCAGAAGGCAAGAATCTCGTCGGCGCGTTCTGGCAGCCCAGCGCGGTGATCTGCGATCTCGACGCTTTGGCCACTCTTCCCGAGAGCGAGATGCGCTGCGGTTACGGCGAGATGGCCAAGTATCACTTTTTAACTGGGGACGATTTGCTCGCACTTGATCAGACCAGCCGCATCGCTCGCTGCGCTCAGATCAAGGCGCAAATTGTGTCGTCAGACGAGCGCGAGGGTGGCAAACGGGCTGTGCTCAATTACGGGCACACCCTCGGTCACGCCGTCGAGATCTCGACCAAGTTCGCCGTCGCTCACGGCGAGGCTGTCGCCATCGGCATGATCTTCGCGGCGCACCTTGCCAACGTTCTTGGACGTATCTCTAGCGATAGGGTCGTCCAACACTATTCGGTCATCGGTGACAAGTATGGTCTCGAAGTAAAATTGCCAGGCGGTTGCGAGCAAGATTCGCTGATCGGCTTGATGGCCGGCGACAAAAAGGCGCTAAACGGGCTTACTTTCGTGCTTGACGGCGCTGCGGGTATCGAGTTAGTTTCGGGAATAAGCCGCGAAAATGTGGTCAGGGCATTCGAGTCGATGCAAGTAATCTAGAGCGATGGCCCGCAACGCGTCGATAGTGCTCGTTCTAAACGGACCTAACTTAAACTTGCTGGGTTCGCGGCAGCCGGAGATATACGGCACCGCGAGCCTTAGCGAACACATGGCTGCCGCTAATAGCGCGGCTGCAGACCATGGTTTCGAACTCGAATCGCAACAGAGCAACAGTGCGTCAGAAATTATCGAGGCTATTCATCGCGCGCGCGGTCGCTGCGCAGCAATCATAATTAATCCTGGCGCGTTCACTCATTATTCTTGGAGCATCAGTGACGCGCTGGCGGCATTTGATGGCCCAGTCGTCGAATTGCACCTGAGCAACCCCGCGTCGCGCGAACCGTGGCGCCATGTCAGCGTTGTTGCGCCAGTCGCAATTGGTTCGATAGCCGGCTTCGGTGGGTACGGCTACGTGTTAGCGGTTCAAGCAATCGCCGCGAACCTCGCTCGGGTTTAAACGAATTGCTACAGGAATGATTACTTCCGTGTCGAGACTTCTGCCGAAACTAACCGTTACTGGTCGCGACGAAAAGTTGCGGGCCGAACTCGACCGTATCTCTAAGGCGAAATCGATGTTGGTGTTGTCGCCCGACAGTATTCGTTGGCTGATCGGTTTCACTGGTTCCGCCGGCTCGCTGGTAGTGCGACCCCATGACATGGTTTTTGTTACCGACGGTCGCTACATCGAACAAGCCACGATGCAAGCAGAGCAATCGGGGGCGCAGGTCGAAGTTCGCCTCGCTGTGTCGGGTGGTGCTCATCAAGCCATTCTCGGCGAATTAGTCGGGTCGATAGGCCCCTGTGCTTTCGACCCGGCAGAAGTCTCGGTGCAAAATTTTGAGACATATCAAACCACATTCGCAGGCTCGTTGGTGCAGGCTCCTGGGGTAGTCACAAAACTAAGGCGAATAAAAACGGACGCCGAGATCGCCCGCATCGAGGCGGCCGCGCACGCCACAGACCTGGCGATGAACGAAGTCGAGCCACTGCTTTACTCGGGTGCTACAGAACGCGACATTCGCGACGAGTTGGATTACAAGATGCGTCGCCACGGCGGCGATGGACCGAGCTATGACACGATCGTGGCGACGGGGCCAAACGGCGCGCGCCCGCATCATCGACCGACCGACACGCAAATTGTCGACGGGCACAGCGTTGTGATCGATGTCGGCGCACTGGTCGACGGATACCACTCCGACATGACGCGTACTTATCTGATCGGAGAAGTCGACCCCGTGATGCGCGACATGCACAGCGTTATTTCACAGGCGCAAATACTTGGCATTGCCAAAGTTGCTCCAGGAGTGTTGTGCAGTGAGGTCGATCAGGTTTGTCGCGAATATATTGCGGGTCACGGCTACGGTCCCGAGTTCGTTCACAGTACGGGGCATGGTGTTGGGCTGCAGATTCACGAGCTCCCATGGTTGCGCAAAGATTTTTCTGAGCCGTTACAGGCCGGCGAGGTAGTGACCGTAGAGCCTGGGGTCTATCGTGGAGGTCTCGGCGGAGTGCGAATCGAAGATCTACTCGTAGTCACGCCGGCCTCAAGTCGAATCCTTACCAAAAGTCAGAAAGATCAACTGTGCCTGCCATCACCACGAACGACCTAAAAAACGGGATCACGCTCAACATCGACAACACGCTGTACACGGTCGTCGAGTTTCAACACGTCAAGCCGGGTAAAGGTGGAGCCTTCGTGCGCACGCGCCTTCGCAACCTGCGCTCGGGCAACATGCTCGATCGCACTTTTAACGCCGGAGTGCGCGTGGAGCAGGCGATTTTGCAAAAGCGGGACATGCAGTTTCTGTACAAAGACGGCGAAGAGTATGTGTTCATGGACACAGGTACATACGACCAGGTCAACATTGCGCCAATTGCGCTAGGCGATGCCGCGGATTATTTGGTTGAAAATGCTGTAGCGATCATCGCTACCCACGATGACGAGATCGTCAGCGTGGAGATTCCAGCGTCAGTCGAACTTGAGATCGCCAACACCGAGCCCGGCCTGCAGGGAGACAGGGTTTCGGGCGCGCGCAAACCGGCAACTTTGCAGACCGGAAAAGTTATTCAGGTGCCACTGTTCGTCAATATCGGAGATCGCGTGAAGGTGGACACGCGCTCTGGTGAATACCTCACCCGCGTTTGACAATGGCATCAGCCCGACGAACCCGTCAGTCGGGCGAAGACGTTAGATCGAATGCCCGCGAGCGAGCGTTGCACATCCTGTACGAAGCCGAAGCCAAAAGCATTGCCGCGGCAGAAGTCTTGGAGGCGCAGATCTTGGCCGTCGATGAGATGACGGTCGCCATCGTCGGCGGTGTGGCTGCGCGTATTGTCGCTATCGACGAGTTGATCTCAGAGCACGCCACGGGTTGGACGCTGGCGCGAATGCCGAGCATCGATCGCAATGTCTTGCGAATCGGTACTTATGAATTGTTGGGCCGACCAGATGTGCCGGTCGCGGTGATCATCGATGAAGCCGTAGAGCTGGCCAAGACATTCTCGACCGAAGAGTCGGGGCGCTTTATAAACGGCGTGTTGTCGGCCATCGCCACGGTAGTTCGGCCCGACGAAAAGTAACGGTAAGTGGCTAAGTGCCGGTGAATAAGCGCTACAAGATTTCGCTGGGGGCAGTCATCGCCTACGCACTAGTCGTGATCTATGCGGCCTATTTCGTCGCACTGACTGTGCGCACCCAGAGGTCAATGGGCACTTCGGCGTTTGACTTCGGTTTGTACGACCAAGGTATTTGGCTGATGTCGCGCGGCAAAGCGCCGTTCGTGACACTGATGGGCCGCAATCTGCTTGGCGATCACTCGTCATTCGTGCTGTTACCCCTTGTGCCGTTGTATTGGGTCTTTTCGAGCACCGCTACTTTGTTTGTGGTGCAGTCGATCGCGATTGCGGCCGGCGCGTTGCCGGTGTTCTGGTATTCGCGCAAGGCGTTACAAAGCGAGATTCTCGGCGCCGCAATGGTCGCCGTTTACTTACTGCACCCAGCCGTGAGTTTCACGGCGCTCGAGAATTTCCACCCCGATGCCTTCCTGGGTTTGTTCGTCGGTATGGCTCTGTACGGTGCGATCGAAAAAAAGTGGCGAATTTATTTCGTGGCGGTGGCGCTGGCGATGTTGGTCAAGGAAGATGTCGCGCTTGTGATCGTGCCGCTGGGCATTTGGGTTGCGTTGCGGCGCGACGCCAAGCGCGGGGTAGGCACCGTTGTATGTGCGCTGGCCGCGATGGCGTTCCTATTCATGGTGTGGATGAAGCATTTCACTGGCGTCGCCTTTCGGAACTCTTGGCGGATTCCGTTCGGTGGCCCGTCAGAATTGCTTAAAACGGCCCTGCGCAGGCCATGGAAGTTGGTGGCGTATTTGGCTAGTGACGGCCGCCCCACTTACTTGTTTCAGATGTTGGCGCCGGTCGGATTCGTGTTCGTGACGGCACCCGACGTGGTCGCGATCGGTGCGGTCGTATTGTTCACGAACATTTTGAGCACGTTTTGGTATCAGTACAACATTGAGTATCACTATTCTCTCGTAGTAGTTCCAACGATCGTGATCGGCACGGCCTATGCGCTCTCGCGCGCGCGCCAACAGTCGCGGAGACTTTTGGTCGCGCTCGTCCTCGGGGCTTCGCTGGCCGCTGCCTTCGTCTGGTCTCCGCTACCGGGGGCGCGAACAGAGGTGCAGGTGTGGCGACCCGATCACCCGGCAGTACCGGCGGCCCACGAATTATTCTCACTGATTCCAGCCGACTCCAGGATCAGCGTTTACCACCAGCTGGCAGGCCAATTGGCACGCAGGCAATACATCTATTCGTTCCCAAATCCGTTTGTCAGATCGCTGTACGGGCCCGATGTGTTTGCGATGGGAGATCGTCTACCACAGGCCGACACTATTGACTATGTGATGTTGCCGCGCGAACTTCTCGGCGAGCCCGGCAAGATCTGGGAGGCCGAGCGCGATGATTTTGTGGTCGTGGCCGAGAACGATTTCTGGGTGTTGTATCATCGATCGTCTTTAGGTGCTACTGTGACGGGTTAGAAGTTCAAATCAAGTGTCGTTAATTGAACCCCGTGAGGTTCAGACGAAGGGATTGAAATGCCAGCAACATCTGTAGAGGTTATGTCGGGCGCCGACGTACGTCGTGCCATTACCCGAATCGCTCATGAAATAGTCGAGCGCAACAACGGTGTACAAAATCTCGTAATTGTCGGTTTGCAGCGCGGCGGCACCTGGATTGCCGATGCGATTGGTAATTCGATTTCAGCTATTGAAAATGGTCAACAGGTGCCCGTGGGAGCGATTGACGTAAGCATGCATCGTGATGATTTTTCATTGCGGCCAATAGTCATTGGGGCGATTAGCTCGATACCACGCGACGTCTCGGGCGCCACCGTCGTGTTAGTCGACGATGTGTTGTTTACCGGTCGTACCGTGCGCGCCGCGCTCGAGGGCATCAATAATTACGGCAGGCCCAGGGCAGTGCAACTGGCCGTCCTGGTCGATCGCGGTCATCGCGAGTTGCCGATTCGGCCCGACTACATCGGCAAGAACTTGCCGACGCAACTCGGCGACGAGGTCGTCGTCACGAGCGACGGCGTTACAGTTACCGCGGTCAAGCCGTGAAACACCTGCGTAGCATCGACGAATTGGGGATCGACGGTTTAGAGCGAATTCTGAAACTTTCGAAGGTGATGGCCGAGATCAACTCGCGGCCGGTACCAAAAGTCCCTGCGCTGCGCGGCAAGACGGTGGTCAGCCTGTTTTTGGAAGACTCGACGCGTACCCGTTTGAGTTTCGAGACTGCCGCTAAGCGACTCTCGGCCGACACCATGAACTTCAGCGTGTCAACCTCGAGCGTCAACAAGGGCGAGAGCCTGCGCGACACCATCGAGACGATTAGCGACATGGGAGTCGACGCTTTCGTTGTTCGGCACAAATCTGCCGGTGTGCCATGGCAGATGAGCGCGTGGACTAGCGCGTCGATCGTCAATGCTGGCGATGGCGCGCATCAGCACCCGACGCAGGCTCTTGTCGATTGCTACACCGTGCGCGAGGCCTTCGGACGCGAGCGCTTCGAGGGACTCAACCTGACGATCGTCGGCGACATTAAGCATTCCCGGGTGGCGCGCAGCAACATTCAGGCGTTTTCGATGCTCGGCGCGAAGATCACGCTCGTCGCGCCATTGACACTTCTGCCGCCAGACATCGAACATTGGCCCGTGC
>JAYTUM010000139.1:0-1697 GCA_043744575.1 Acidimicrobiales bacterium
TCGTCGCTTGAGTTGATGAACAGTTACGCCGCTTCTTGGCGCCAGACACTCTTCAAGCTGCGTTTCCCTGCCGCGGTGCCGTTCATGGTGCCGGCCTTCAAACTCGCTGCGTCTGGCTCTGTGATTGGCGTCGTGGTTGCCGAGATTTCGACCGGGCTTAAGGGCGGCATCGGGCGACTTGTAATTGAGTACGCGCGCGAGGCCACGGCAGACCCGGCCAAAGTATTTACCGCGGTGTTTGGTGCGGCCGCTCTGGGCCTTGTAATGGCCGCGTTTGTGGCGGCTGCGGATGTCATGTTGATGAGAAATAGACCAAAGGAGACGACAGTATGAGCGCGGTTGAACTTTCTGGGGTGAGCAAGATTTTCAACGAGGGCACCCTCAAGCAGGTAGATGCTGTTGTAGAAGTCTCGCTCACGGTGCAGCCAGGCGAGTTCGTCTCGCTGATCGGCCCATCTGGGTGCGGCAAGTCGACGCTGCTGCGTCTAATTGCGAACTTACTCGAACCAACAACTGGCGCGATTGCGGTTAACGGCAAGTCATCGTCGCGGGCGCGCCAAGATCAGGACTACGGAATGGCATTTCAGCAGGCAGGGTTGTTCGACTGGCGCAATGTCGCAAAAAACATTGAACTGCCGCTCGAGCTCAAGGGTTGGGATAAGGCCAAGCGCGCTGATCGCGCCAAGCAGATGCTCGAACTTGTCAAGCTGCCAGAGTTTGCAGAGTTGTTCCCCTGGCAACTTTCTGGCGGCATGCAGCAACGCATCGCTATCGCCCGCGCGTTGGCCGCGCACCCGCAACTGTTGCTGATGGATGAGCCGTTTGGTGCGCTCGACGAGATGACCCGCGAATACATGCAGGGCGAGTTGCTGCGCATCTGCGCCGAGACAGCGACGACAGTCGTATTCGTCACGCACTCGATACCCGAGGCCGTCTACCTCTCGAATCGCGTAGTTGTGATGTCGCCGCGGCCTGGCCGAATCACCAAAATCGTCGACGTCAAGTTGGGCGCGAACCGCGGCGAAGACACCCGCAACGCCGAAGAATTTTTCAGCGGCATCACGACGGTGCGCGAGGCCCTGCGCGGTACGCACGCCGATCATGTTGCTGCCAACGCGGTTCGCGGCGTGGAAGACCGCTGACAATGTCGACCGATAATTTTGCGAGCCGAGTTATTCCACCTGCAGCCTTCGGCATCGGCTTCTTGTCGTTGTGGGAGGGCGTCGTTCGAGTCTTTGAACTCAAGCCATACTTCTTGACGCCGCCGTCGAAAGTTATCGAACAATTCTTTACAAACTTCAGGCTGATCCGAGAGGCGGCAACGGTATCTGGCACGAACGCATTGATCGGCCTGATAGTCGGCACGGTGTTCGGTGTGTTGATGAGTTTCGCGTTGAGCCGATTTAGGGTCCTGAGCCAACTTGTCTCGCCGCTAGCCGTGGCTCTCAACGCAGTACCGATTTTCGTGTTGGTCGCCGTGCTCAACAACATGTTCTCGATCACGAGCGAGATCCCGCGTCGGATCATGGTCACGCTCGTCGTTTATTTCATTGTGCTGGTCAATGTGGCCAAGGGCCTGACCCAGGTGCACTCGACGCACATCGAACTAATGCGGTCATACGCGGCGTCAGATTCGGCGATTTTGCGCAAAGTGCGGATCCCGAACGCCGTCCCATACTTGTTCACTTCGCTCAAAA
>JAYTUM010000140.1:0-1696 GCA_043744575.1 Acidimicrobiales bacterium
CCGAAAGTCATCTGCGTGAGGTCATTCGTGCCGAAACTAAAGAAGTCTGAAACTTCGGCCATCTCGCCAGCGACTAGCGCGGCGCGCGGTGTCTCGATCATCGTGCCGATCGTAACTTTTGGCCGCTTCGACTTCTTTTTTGATTTCGTTTTTGATTTGGACTTCGGCTTGCGATCGTGCTCGAGCAATACCCCTTCGACCCACGAGCGGGCAAGCGCAAGTTCGTCGCGCGTAACCGTGAGCGGGATCATTACTTCAACGACAGGTTCGTAACCCTCTGTCGACACTTGGTCTGCGGCTTCGAGCAACGCGCGCACTTGCATCGCGTACAGTCCTGGCTTGACCACGCCGAGGCGCACGCCTCGAGTGCCGAGCATCGGGTTGACTTCAGCCCAAGCGTGGGCGGCGGCGATCAACTTAGTTTCTTCGGCGCTTAGACCGACCGTCGCCTTCTTGATCTCGAGTTCATCGACCCGCGGCAAAAACTCGTGCAGCGGCGGGTCGAGTAGACGAACCGTCACGGGCAGACCCGACATCGCCCGCAAGATCTCGGCGAAGTCTTCCTTTTGGGCGACTCGCAACTCTTCGAGCGCGGCCACTTCTTCGGCGGGCGTGTCGGCCAAGATCATGCGGCGCACAATTGGCAGTCGATCTGGCGCCAAGAACATGTGCTCCGTGCGGCACAGGCCGATTCCCTCCGCCCCGTACTCTCTGGCCTTGGTCGCGTCCTCGCCGGTATCGGCGTTGGCGCGAACCTTCATCTTGCCCGTGCGAATCTCGTCGGCCCACTTGAGGATTGTAAAGAACTCGCTCGGCGGCTCGGCGGCGGTCAGCGGCATCTCGCCGATCATGATTTCGCCAGTCGTGCCGTCGAGAGAAACTGCGTCGCCCTGGTTGACTATCGTCGTTTCGACCGAAAACTTGTTGCCCTCGATGTGCACGGCGTCGGCGCCGACGATTGCTGGCGTTCCCCACCCGCGTGCGACGACGGCAGCGTGACTAACGAGGCCGCCACGGCTGGTGAGAATGCCCTTGGCGACCATCATGCCGTGCACGTCTTCTGGGCTGGTCTCGTTGCGCACCAAGATCACTGCCTCGCCACGCGCCGCGGCTTTGACGGCATCGTCTGCGGTGAAATAGACGCGACCGACGGCGGCACCCGGCGAAGCGGCGAGACCCTTGGCCAGCGCCTTAACCTTATTTTTAAACTGTGGGTGCAACACCTGATCCAGATGCTCGGCGCTCGAACGCATCAATGCCTCGCGCTTTGAAATCTTCCAGGCCGTTTTGCCCTTGCCGGTCGGCGTAGTCATGTCGACGGCCATCTTCAAGGCCGCCGCGCCCGTGCGTTTGCCAACTCGAGTCTGCAACATCCATAGCTTGCCCTGATCGATAGTAAACTCGGTATCGCACATGTCGGTGTAGTGGCGTTCGAGGCGCTCAAAAATCACCATCAGCTCGGCGTGGACCTTCGGAAACTGTCGCTTCATAGCGTTGAGGTCTTCGGTGTTACGAATGCCCGCGACGACATCTTCGCCCTGGGCGTTGACGAGAAAATCCCCATACGGCTTGTTCTCGCCCGTGGCGGCGTTGCGCGTGAACCCGACTCCGGTGCCAGAGTTGCTGTCGCGGTTGCCGAACACCATTGCCTGCACGTTGACCGCGGTGCCGAGATCGTGACTGATCTTCTCGCGCA
>JAYTUM010000141.1:0-6493 GCA_043744575.1 Acidimicrobiales bacterium
CACAATCACGGCCGTTGCCAGGTGCGCGGATAATCCGACAAGTTGCACTGATCGAACAACGGCGATCTCGTGCTTTGGCCCGAGCACGACAGCCGCGTGATTGGTGAGTTTTGCCAGCAGCATGCTGGTGTGTTGCAGAGTTTCTTCAAGGCGGCCGTGGGCGTGATCGAAGAACTCGCCGACCCGCGCCGTCGAAACCGAGTCAAGCTGGCCGCTCGGCGCCAACTGATCGACGAAGAAGCGGTAACCCTTGTCGGTGGGCACGCGGCCGGCCGAGGTATGCGGCTGCGCCAAGAAACCCTCGTTTTCGAGCGCGGCCATTTCATGGCGAACCGTGGCCGAGGATACGGTGAGGCCAGACGATTTGGCGATGTGCGAAGACCCCACCGGCTGCGCGGTAGAGATGTACTCCTCAACGATGGCGCGGAGGATTGCGGTTTTACGTTCGTCAAGCATCGGTGCCATTTAAGGATAGCGATTGCTTCGTCGATACGAGTTTGTATCGAGCCAGAGATTCGGCGCGCTCGTGGGCGTGGTCGACGATCGGCGCGGTGTAATTTTCGAACAAGCTCGCAGTGCCGTGGCCCGAAACTGCCAGCCACGGCGCGTGAATTAAGTGCGCTGGTGCGTCGCGTAATTCGCTAACCCACCGGCGAACGTAGTTGCCGTCCTGGTCAAACTTTTCGCCCTGCGAAATCGGATTAAAGATTCGAAAGTATGGCGAGGCGTCGGTGCCGGTGCCAGCCGTCCACTGCCAGCCGTGGTTATTTGAGGCGATATCGCCATCGACAAGATGCTGCATGAAATATTGCGCCCCCCACTGCCACGGCAGGTGCAGGTCTTTGACCAAAAAACTGGCGACGATCATGCGCACGCGATTGTGCATCCATCCGGTCGCGAGCATCTGCCTCATGCCGGCGTCAACAATCGGATAACCCGTCTGGCCGAGGCACCAAGCGGCGAACAATTTCTTGGCATTGGCATCCGTGTCGAGTGTGATCTTGTCCATTTTGGGTTGCAGGTTTTGCCACGCGGTGCGCGGCTGATTGAACAACACATCGGCGTAAAACTCGCGCCACCCCAGTTCGCTGCGAAAAGTTGCGTGCGACGGGCTGTCGCCCAGGTCAGCGAGCAACTGTCGCGGATGCACGACGCCAAAGCGCAGGTACGGCGAGAGCATCGAGGTGCCCGCGACGCCGGGGCTGTTTCGATTATCGCGATAAGTATCGAGAGCCGAGTCGCGAAACCGCGACCAAATTTTAGCGGCGGCTAATTCGCCGGCCTCGGGCAACTCGGCCGCCAAGTTCGGGTCGTCGGGGATTATTTCAGATGCAACTTCTGGGGCGCCGCGCCACCGCACTCGCGGCGCGAGTTGCGGCGTATCCCAGCCCGTGGCGATCCACACTTTTGAAAACGGCGTAAACACGGCGTACGGCGTGCCGTCTGACTTGCGAACCGTGCCCGGGTCTACCGCGTACGGCGAGCCGTGGCCAACGAGCGTTGCGCCGATCGCGGCGAGCGCCTCGCTCACCGCGGCGTCGCGGCGTTGGCCGTATGGCGCAAAATCCTTACCTATATATACGTGGTTCGCCGAGACTTCGCTGGCGACTCGGGCGACAACGTCTACGGGGTCGCCAGTGCGCACGACCAGCATGCCGCCGATCGATTCGTTTAAGGCGCGTAGGTTGCGAAACAAGAAGGCCAGCCGTGCTGCGCCCGAGCGCGATTGAAAAAGCGGGTCGAGCACGAACAGCGGCGTGACATCGCCGCTGGCGGCAGCGGCTACCAGCGCGGGGTTGTCGGCGAGGCGCAGGTCGCGACGAAACCAGATGATTCTATTTGACATGCTCGAGTCCCCGGATCCGTATAAGCATGTACAAGCCTGCACATATTCCGATCACTCCACCATAACCGAGCGACCACGGCGCGCTGATGTGATCGGCAATCCAACCCGTAATCGGCCCGCCGATCGGCGTCGATCCCAAGAACGCGACCGCAGTCAGCGCCAAAAGACGCCCGCGCATGTCGGGCGGCGCCTCAGCCTGGGTGATGCTGTTGGCGCCGGCGATCATCGCCGCGCCCCCGAAGCCGAGCGGAATGGCGAAGACGAGTGCCGTCGGCATATTTGGCGACCACGCCAGCGCGATATTGCTCGCGCCGAGTATCAAAACGTTAATCGCGACCCAGCGCAGAGAGACCGTATGCTTGCGTGCCGTCATCAGCGAACCAGAGAGACTGCCGAAACTGGCAACGGCCAGGACCCAGCCAAAGGCGTTGGTGTTGCCCCACCTCACGTCGGCCAGTTTCGGAAGCACGGTGTTGTAGTTAAAGGCAAACGTGCTGACGAGCGTGAATACGACGAACAACACCAGTAGCCGCTCGTTGGTGCGCACAAAACGTAGCGCGTCGCGCACCGGCGTGCCGCCCGCCTTGCGCGGCGGCAAGTGATGCATTTCGCTGCGGCGCAAGCCGAAGATGCTGTACAACATCGCGGCAAACGAAATGCCGTTGAGAATAAACAGCCAGCCCGTGCCGAGTGGGCCAACAAGAATGGCCGCCAACGCCGGGCCGAAAATGCGCGAGCCCGTCATCACCGCGGTATTAAGCGACATCGCGTTCGACATATCCTGCTGCGGCACGAGCTCGACCACCAGGCCGCGGCGCGCGGGATTGTCAATGGCCCCGATAATTCCCAATATCCCGGTTAGCAGATACACGGTCGGCACGTTGATCGAGCCCATGAGGTCGAGCACCCCAAGCGTGAGGGCCTGCACGGCCAGCAACGATTGCGTGATCAGCGTTGTCTTGCGGCGGTCATAGCGATCAGAAAGCGCCCCCGCCCACGCGCCAAACAACAACATCGGCAAGAACTGCAGCGCCACATTGATGCCCAGGTCGGTAGCGCTGCCGGTCAGGCGATACAGCAGAAACGATGTGGCAGTTAACTGCAGCCATGAGCCAATGTTGGATAGCAACAACCCAATGAAAAATAACTTGGCGTTGTAGTGGCGTAGCGAGCGAAATGTGCCGCCATTGTTGGCAGCTTCTGCCTGCCCGTCGTCGCCTGCAGGCAGTGGCAAAAACTCAGTCATCTAGCTTGAGTACAGAGATAAACACGTCGCCGGGCACCTCCACCCTGCCGATCGATTTCATCTTCTTCTTGCCCTCTTTTTGCTTCTCTAGTAACTTGCGTTTGCGAGAGATGTCGCCGCCGTAACATTTGGCGAGCACGTCCTTGCGCTTTGCCTTGACAGTTTCGCGGGCCAGCACTTTGCCGCCAATCGCGGCCTGAATTGGCACATCGAACATTTGTCGCGGAATTAACTTCTGCAACTTCTCGCAGATTCGCTTGCCATATTCGTAAGCCTTGTCGCGATGCACGATCGTGCTGAAGGCGTCGGCCGGCAACGCGTTGAGCAGCAGGTCAACGCGCACCAGATCGGAAACGCGATAACTAGTCAATTCGTAATCGAGACTTGCGTAGCCCTGCGAGCGACTCTTGAGTTGGTCGAAGAAGTCGACAACTACTTCGGCGAGCGGAATGTTGTAGTTCATGTCGACACGCTCTGGCGAAATGTACTCGAGCTTGATCAATTCGCCGCGTCGCGACTGGCACAATTCCATCAGCGAGCCCGTGTAGTCGGTCGGGGTGATGATGCTGACATGAAAGTACGGCTCCTCGATCGAGGCGATGTACACGGTCGGCGGAAGGTCTGCTGGATTGTTGACGACTTCGACCTCGCCGTTGGTCTTGTGTACTCGGTAGGCCACCGACGGCGCGGTGGCGATCAACGCCAAGTTGAACTCGCGCTCGAGTCGCTCCTTAACGATCTCCATGTGCAACAGGCCAAGAAACCCGCACCTAAAACCGAAGCCGAGCGCGCCAGAAGACTCTGGCTCATACGTGATCGAGGCGTCATTGAGCTTGAGTCGCTGCAAACTTTCGCGCAGAGTTTCGAAATCGTCGGCGTCAATTGGAAACAGACCACAAAACACCATCGGTTTGGGGTCTCGGTAACCCTCGAGCGGTTCGGTCGCTGGATTCGACACGAGCGTTACTGTTTCGCCGCTACGGGCCTCTCCGACGTCTTTTATACCGGCGACCAAGTATCCGACCTCGCCTGGCCCGAGTTCGTCGACTGGCGTCGGCACGGGCATGCGCGCGCCGACCTCGATCGTTTCGTGAGTGGCACGAGTTTGCATGAACAACAACTTGCTGCCGCTGCGCAACTTGCCGTTCATCACGCGCACACTAGATACGACCCCGCGGTACGTGTCGTACTGGCTGTCAAAAATGAGGGCCTGCAGCGGCGCGTCGGGGTCTCCCTTCGGGGCAGGAATGCGCGCAATCACCTCGTCGAGCAACTCGGGAACGCCCTGTCCGGTCTTGGCCGAAATTCGCAAGATATCTTCGGCCGGAAGGCCCAACACCTTCTCTATTTCCATCGCGTAACGATCCGGGTCGGCTGCGGGTAGATCGATCTTGTTCAACACCGCGACTATCTCGAGATTATTTTCGAGCGCTAGATAACAGTTGGCGAGTGTCTGCGCCTCGATGCCCTGCGCCGCATCGACGACCAGAACGACACCCTCGCACGCGGCCAACGATCGGCTGACCTCGTAACCAAAGTCGACGTGGCCGGGAGTGTCGATGAGGTGCAGCATCGAACCTTTCCACGAAACGCGAACGTTTTGCGCCTTAATCGTGATGCCGCGCTCGCGCTCGAGATCCATCGAGTCGAGATATTGGGCGCGCATGTCCCGCGAGTTGACGGCGCCGGTGATTTCGAGAATGCGATCGGACAGCGTGGACTTACCGTGGTCGATGTGAGCAATAATCGAGAAATTGCGTATTTTGGCGAGATCCATCGGGCTTTTTCTGTAGTTGGGAGGCACGTGCTAGGTAGGATTTTTTGAGCTCTGAGCCTCGCAAATTCTATCGCTAGTTGGGTTCGATCAATTTTCGCTGTTATCCTGACTTGTCCGTATCGGTCAAGTCCGAGCAATTTTACGAAAGTCAAGGTTTATCTCAGTGGCAAATATTAAGAGCCAGAAGAAGCGCATCCTCACCAACGCCAAGGCCACCGAGCGCAACAAGGCCGTCAAGAGCGAACTACGCACTCGCATCAAGAATGCCGCCGACACAGCCGGCAAGCCAGAAAATGCCGAAGCAATGCGCCTCGCCGTCAAGCGTCTAGATATGGCATCTTCAAAGCGCGTCATTCACCCCAACCAAGCCGCCCGCAAAAAGAGCCGCTTGATGAAGAAGGTCAACGCCGCTTCGTAGAGCGCGATGCCGGCCCGCCCATTTTGCAGAGGCGCGCCACCAAAATTTCCATCGTTAATTCTTCAGGTAAGTCTTTGCCACCGCGCAGGTCGAGATCGGCGCGTGCCAGCAACGCAATGGCGCTGGCGACGCCGCCGGTGCCAACGCGGCGATACAGATCCATATATTTGCGCGTCTGGAAGTCGCTCTTTGAACCGATCAGCGCCATTGCTTGACTCGTTTCGCGAATCTCTGGTCCATCAAGTTTGAGCAATCGCGTGTAATGGTTGTGCAGCAGAGACATAATTTGCAGAGGGTGATATTCGCCGCTGCGCACCATGCGTCGCAACATTTCGAGCGCCGTTGCCGAGTCTGAGTGATCTATGGCATCTGTGAGATCCCACGGCAAGACACTTCCCTGCTCGCCTAGAAATGGTTTCACTTCGTCTGCCGATAATTTTTTGGAAGTTCCGAAGGCCGACACCAGAACATCAATTAGGGACGGCAGCCTGGCCTGATCTTGGCCAAGCCAATTGATCACATTTTCCATCGCCGTGGGGTCAAGCTTGAGGCCGGTGTGCGCGAACTGCTCTTGAAACCAAACGGTGAGTTCATTGCGCCGAGCCGGCGGCGAGGTGGCCATCGTAGTGGTACCGGCATTTTTCAAGGCGTCGGACGTCGACTTGGCCAATTTTCCAGAGCTCGTAAGCACAAGTCGTGTTGTCTCGGCAGGGTTTTTCAGGTACCCGAGTAACGGCGCCAGTTGATCGACGGTGGCCTCTTGAATCCCGCGCATAACAACGACGCGTGGGTCTCCAAACAGCGATGGCGTTTCGCAACTCATCACGGCATTGCGCACCGCGCGATCGCGCTCGTCAGCTGCCGAGGCGCCGACATCGTGCGACTCGTACATCGTGGTGCGGTCTAGGTCACCAATGAGTTGGTCGACGAGTTCGGTCAGCTGGGCAGAGATGAGGCGTTCATCAGAGCCGCTGATTAGGTAAATTGCCACGCCCTACTTTGCCATGTCGGTGCTGCGCCGCGGGTAACGGCGCCACCACTTCGCCGCCAGCGCTATCAACGCCACCCAGCAGGCGATGTTCAGCCACTGCCCAAGTGCGGCTCTTTGAGTCACGGCCGCCACCCACCACACCCAGCGCACCGCCAAAAGCATCGGCCACATCACGACGCGCACTAGCGGCAATGGCAGGGCCGCCGAAACGAGAC
>JAYTUM010000142.1:0-6485 GCA_043744575.1 Acidimicrobiales bacterium
ATGTCACCGCGCTTGACAAGTGTTTCCACATACAACTTGCGCACGCTACGTCTCTCTGCGATCGCCTTGTACATCAACGGTTGCGTGTAACTCGGGTCATCGCCCTCGTTATGCCCGTAACGCCTGTAACAGATCAGGTCGATGACCACATCTTTATGAAAACGCTGGCGATAGTCGAACGCGAGTTCGGCAACTCGCACGCACGACTCGGGGTCGTCGCCATTGACATGAAAGATTGGTGCCTGCACCGTCTTAGCAACGTCGCTGCAATATTGCGACGAACGCGCGTACTGTGGCGCAGTCGTGAAACCAATCTGATTATTGATAATTAGGTGAATCGTGCCGCCGACGCGGTAGCCGCTCGTGTCGCTCATGGCTAAGCACTCGGCGATGATTCCTTGCCCGGCGAAGGATGCATCGCCATGAATCAACAACGGCATTACAGAATATGAAAGGGGCGGCTCGATTTGGTCTTGCATCGCACGCACCGTGCCAAGAACTACCGGGTTAACGGTTTCGAGATGACTCGGGTTAGAGGCGAGTTCGATCGGAAGCGTCGCGCCGTTTCGCGAAACGTACGTTCCTACCGCGCCGAGGTGATACTTAACATCGCCAGAGCCCTGAACCGAAGACGGATCGATATAGCCCTCAAACTCCTGGAAGATCTGGTCATAATTCTTGCCCATCACGTTTGCCAACACGTTGAGCCGCCCGCGGTGCGCCATACCTAATACTGCGCCATCCATCTTGGCGTCGGCCACCGACTCGAGAATTACGTCGAGAATTGGTATTGCCGACTCGGCGCCCTCTAAACCGAATCGCTTCGTGCCGACATACTTCGTTGCCAAAAACCGCTCGAAGGCTTCTGCCGCGTTGAGGCGCTCGACGATCCAGCGCTTGTCGGGCACATAACTGTGGCGCTCCGGTCCCTCGACATGCTCTTGCACCCACCGCTGCTCGTCGGTGTTTTGGATGTGCATGTACTCAATGCCTATCGTCCGGCAGTAGGCGTCGCGCAGCGCACCCAGCAGATCGCCGAGAGTTGATTTGCGTACGCCGCCGACACCGCCGGTCAGAAACTCGCGATCAAGATCCCAGATCGTGAGCCCATAAGTTGCGGGGTCGAGTTCCTTCGGCATCACTGGCTCCTTCCAGCGCAGTGGGTCAAGGTCAGCAATCAGGTGTCCGCGAACTCGGTGCACCCGAATCAGCGTTGCGACCTGCATTTGCTTGTCGAGCATCGCCTCTTCGCTGTCGATGAGATTCGAGTCTTGATGCCACTTAACTGACTCGTACGGCACGCCGAGACTTCTGAACATCTCGTGATAAAAGTTGTGCTCGCCGAGCAACAACTCGTGCAAGTACCTCAAGAATAGACCGCTCTCGGCGCCCTGAATTATGCGGTGGTCGTAGGTGCTCGAGATCGTGACCACCTTCGAAATACCTAAGCGCACAAGCGAGCGTTCGTCGCTGCCCTGAAACTCGGCCGGGTAGTTAATGCTGCCGACGCCAACAATGACACCCTGTCCGGGCATCAAGCGCGGCACAGACTGCATAGTGCCGATAGTGCCCGGGTTGGTGAGGCTGACGTTGGCGCCCTGAAAATCTTCAACAATCAGTTTATTAGCGCGCACCTTGCGAATAATCTCGTCGTAACTCAGCAAGAACCCGGCGAAGTCGAGCATGTCGGCGTTGCGCAACACTGGCACTACCAGCGCGCGTTGTCCCTTGCCCTTATCGACATCTACGGCAAGGCCGATGTTGACGTGCGAGTGCTTCTGAATCTGCGGTTTGCCGTCTGCACCTTGGAGATAGGCATTCTTCATGTTTGGCACAGAGTCGGCGATCGCGCGCACTACGGCGTAGCCGATCATGTGCGTAAAACTGACCTTGCCCTGGCCGGTTCGGGCGCGGTAATTATTGATCACCTTGCGATTTACCTCTAATAACTTGGCCGGAATATTTCGAAAGCTGGTCGCAGTCGGCACGCCGAGACTACGTTCCATGTTGGAAACGATCACTGCGCCGACACCGCGAATCGGCTCCGGCAACGGGTCATCGATGATTTCCGTTGAGAGAACCGCGCGCGGCTTGGGTGGCTCAACCCCAAGCGCCGAAGGCGCAGGCTCGAACGAAACCAGGGCACTTTCGTCGAGCGCCTTCGGGATCGCGGGTCGAATAATCTCGGCGGTGACGTCTGGCCGCGGCGCGGTCGCCGAGCGATAATCACTAAAGAACTCTTGCCATGTCTCGCCAACCGACCTGGGGTCATCGCGGTAGCGCTCGTACATTTCTTCGACCAACCACGAGTTGGCACCAAATTCTTCGATCTGAGATTGGGTCTGCAGCGGTTCAGACATGCCTATCTATGTTACTCGCACGTCATTCAGCAGAGGGTGTGACTAAGCACCCAAGTCATATATACCAGGTCATATATATGCGAATCGTCCGCCGAAACATCTAAAATGGGCGGATGATTCGATTTGCCAAAAGTTCACTGTTAATCACAGCCACGGTCGCCGCCGCATTGAGCGGCTGCGGCGGGTCAACAAGCTCGAGCGCACCGACCACCGCGATCACAGCCGACCTAGTAGTCGACGCAATTAGCGGCTTGCGCCTAGACAAGTCGCAGTACACGGTCGCGGCCGGAGAAATCTCGGTGGCCTACGTCAACGAGGACACGATCCGCCACACCCTCGTCGTGGCGCAAGACGGAAATGCAATCTCTGGATTCACACTGAAGGTCAACCAAAAGGGCGACATCGACACCGGTCAGATCACATTGCTACCTGGCACGTATGTATTGCTATGCACAGTGCCTGGGCACCAAAACATGAAGGCCGAGCTCACGGTTACGTGAGTCCGGCCGTCGGTAACGAATAAAACTTCGATTACTTGCCGAGCAATTTCTCGGAGAGAACCCACAGCACTAGCCATAACACGCCAGACGTGATCAGCGCATTCTTGTGACTCTCATACATCCACAACATCTTGTTGCCGGCCTTGATGCCACCGAAGATGCCTATCGCGTTCAATTCGAGCAGCGTCACAATCGCCAGCGCGACAATTAGGAGGGTCTTCGCATCCCACTCCGTTGCATCAGGAAACGCCCCCGTGTAAAAGTGCACCGAACCGACCATGAAGAACAACATCGAAACCGAGAAAATCATGTTCATACGCGACGCCAGCAGCGCCTTTCGGCCCGCGGTTGGGGCATCGGCGTTGGCCTCGCCCCCGCCAAGCACATTGGCAGCGTTGGCCAACACGACTTTTTGATTTTTCCAGATGATCATCCAGACATTGGCGGCCATCAGAATTCCAATAATCATGCCGATAGTGATAGTCGAATCGTGGCCGACGCCCGAGGCTGATGCATCCGAAAGGAAGTCCTTGTAGTAGTTCTTAATGGCGCCCGTGATCAAGATGCCGGTCGCCAGAGTGGCGATTGACGCCCAACGAAACCACCACAGCGCGCGGCGGGCGATTTTGTCGATGGTGATGCTGCGAGCCTTGCCCTCGTCGCCGTATCCCGCCAAACCTGGCACCTGCACCAAGTTGAAGTAGTAGAGCAGGCCGATCCACGTAATGCCCACGAGAATGTGCAGGTAGCGGAAGCCGAAGGTTCCGAGGTAATCCCTTGTAAAAAGTTGCATGCTGTTTGTCTCCCTTTTAGAACTCTAAGTAATGGGGTTTTTAGGCGCCCTTCGAAATCTAAACTAGCACCGCCCCATCATCGACTTGGGCTACTAAGTTGTAACGATCATGGCTGCCGAATTTATCTATACCTGCTACAAACTGGCGCGTTTCTACCCGCCGGACCGCACCATATTAGAGGACATTTCGCTCTCGTTTTACCCCGGCGCCAAGATCGGCGTGATCGGTTCTAACGGCAGCGGCAAGTCGAGCCTGCTGCGAATTATGGCTGGCGTCGACGACGGTTACACGGGCGAGGCCAGACTTACACCTGGCTTTACAGTCGGCATGCTCTCGCAAGAGCCGCAGCTAGACGCCCACAAAGACGTTCTCGGCAACGTGATGGACGGCGTCGGACCGATTCGCGATCTGCTGACGCGTTACGACGAAGTGATGGCTATGTGGGGTGAGCCCGACGCCGACTACGACAGGGTTGGCGCGCTGCAAGCAGACCTCGAAGCCAAAATCACTGCGACGGATGCATGGAGCCTGCAGCGCAACGTCGAGATCGCGATGGACGCGCTGCGTTGCCCGCCGAACGACGCCGACGTCACCAAGTTGTCTGGCGGCGAGCGTCGCCGCGTGGCGTTATGTAAGTTGTTGCTGAGTCGCCCCGACCTGCTGTTGCTCGACGAACCGACCAACCACCTCGACGCCGAGAGCGTTGACTGGCTCGAGCGCTTTTTGCAGGAGTACCCGGGCACGGTTGTCGCAATTACCCACGACCGCTACTTCTTAGACAACGTCGCCAAATGGATATTGGAACTCGATCGTGGACGCGGCATTCCGTTCTCAGGCAACTACACGAGTTGGCTCGAACAGAAACAAGAGCGCCTCGGTCGCGAAGACAAGGCCAACGAGGCTCGCTCGCGTAGTCTGCAACGCGAACTCGAGTGGGTGCGCATGGCGCCTAAGGCTCGCCAGTCGAAAGGTAAGGCTCGCCTCGCCGCTTACGAAAAACTGCACGCCGAAGCCCAGGCAGCCGACAAGGGCGCAGACAAGCTCGAGATCGCGATCCCGCCTGGCCCGCGTCTTGGCGACACCGTGATTGAGGTCAAGAACTTGACGAAAGCATTCGGAGACCGTCTGCTAATCGAAGAGCTCTCGTTCTCGCTGCCCCCGGCGGGCATCGTCGGCATTATCGGTCCGAACGGCGCGGGTAAGACGACTCTGTTTCGAATGATTGTCGGCCAAGAGGCCCCAGACTCTGGCACCGTCACAATTGGCGACACCGTGCAGATGAGTTATGTCGACCAGAGTCGCGACACGCTTAACGCTTCTTCGTCAGTGTACGAAGAGATTACTGGCGGCGCGGAAGTGCTCAAGATCGGCAACCGCGAGATTCACGGCCGCGCCTATGTCGCGAGTTTTAACTTCAAAGGAAGCGACCAACAGAAACTAGTCGGCGAGCTTTCTGGCGGCGAGCGTAATCGTGTGCATCTAGCCAAGATCCTAAAGAGTGGTGGCAACGTGTTGCTGCTCGACGAACCGACCAACGACCTCGACGTCGACACTTTGCGCGCCCTCGAAACTGGCCTTGAAAACTTTCCGGGTTGCGCCGTAGTTATCAGCCACGATCGTTGGTTTCTTGACCGCGTCGCCACTCACGTGTTGGCATTTGAGGGAAATAGCCAGGTGCGCTGGTTCGAGGGTAACTTCAGCGACTACGAAGTTTGGCGCAAGAAGGAACTCGGCATCGGCGCGGATCAGCCGCACCGCATCAAATACAAGCCGCTCTCGCGATAACACAATGCCAACTTCGCTGCGCGTAATCCGCATCGCCTGCGCAATCTCTTTTGTGGCGAGCATCGGCGGCATGATCATCTCGTCAATTGCGGGCAACAATATCGGCTTCGTGACCACGTCGGGCATGTTCGGCGCAACTGGGGCAATCGTCTTGTTGACTGCTTCAAGCGTGGCCAGCAAGCGCCGCATTGACGCCTTCGATGATGCAGCCGCCGAACAACTCGAGTACGAGATCACCAAACTCGTGCAACTAGGCACCGAGGAGTCCGCGCTTCGAAAATTAGTTCGCGACGCCACTCGCCTTGGGCGAAGCGCCTCGTGAATTACACCGATCACGAACTGGCTCAGCACCTCGCTACCGAAACCGGAAAACGCCTGCTGGCATTGCGCGAACAACTTTTCAGTGAGGGCGCGTCTGGGTGGTACACGATGGATGCTGGTGACGCGGTGGCTCACCGGTTCTTGATCGAATCACTCGCCGAACATCGACCAAACGATGCGGTGCTTTCAGAAGAGGCCGCCGATGACCCAGTGCGCATGAGCAGCGATCGTGTCTGGATCATCGACCCACTCGACGGCACCAACGAATATGGCGAAGATGGCCGATCCGACTGGGCGGTGCATGTCGCGCTGTGGCAACGAACCGATCATCCCGGAGGCGATTTAATATCCGGAGCAGTCGCGTTGCCAGCTTTCAACATCACCTTGAGCACGGCGTCACCACCCCCATCGCCACCCCGCCACGAAGGCAAACCGCGTCTCGTCGTGTCGCGCAATCGAGCTTCGCGCGAAGCCGTCGTCGTCGCGCAGGCACTCGATTGCGAAGTTGCCCGGCTTGGTTCGGCAGGCGCCAAGGCTATGGCCGTGGTGCTTGGTGAGACCGACATCTACGTGCACTCCGGCGGCCAACACCAATGGGATTCTGCGGCGCCAATTGCTGTCGCGCGTGCCGCCGGTTTACACACCAGTCGCATCGACGGCTCACCCCTTATATATAACGAGCGTGACACTTGGCTCCCAGACTTGGTGGTGTGCCAACAACACCT
>JAYTUM010000143.1:0-6451 GCA_043744575.1 Acidimicrobiales bacterium
ATCACTGTGATCGCGCTCGACGGTCGCGCCGGCACGGGCAAGACCGTGATGGCAATCGCGGCGGGCCTCGAGCAGGTAGTCGAGAAGCGCCGTTACGAAAGGCTCGCGGTTTACAGGCCGCTCGTGCCCGTCGGTCGCGCCGATGTCGGGTTCTTGCCCGGCGGGCTAGACGAAAAACTCGACCCGTGGATGTCGGCGATTCACGACGCGATCGTGGCACTCACCGATCATCGCTCGAGTCGCGATGCCCGCGGACTGATCGACGACCTCACAGATCGCGGCCAACTGACACTCGAGTCTGTGACGTTCTTGCGCGGTCGTTCGCTACAACAGCAGTTTGTTGTCGTCGACGAGGCCCAGAACCTAGAGCCGACCACCTTAAAGACGATCCTGACCCGAATCGGCGAGGGCACCAAAGTCGTGTTCACCGGCGACACCAGTCAGATCGATGCCCCCTATATGGGCGAGTCGAACAATGCCCTGGCCGTGCTAATTCACGCCTTTGCAGGCCAGTCCTGCTTTGGCAACATCACCTTGACGGCATGCGAACGCAGCGAGGTGGCCAGCCTGGCCGCCGAGTTGCTGTAAGCCCCATTTCCCGCCAAATTCCCGCATTCTCCCGTCCTTACCTCCACTTGACAGCAGCCGAAATCTAATTTAGTGTATATTTATAGTGAAGCGGACAGCAGTCCGTTTCTGCACAGTGGAGGACCCAAATGTCTCTCATCGAGCGACGAAGCGAAATCCCAAGCAGGACTATTCACGAGATGGTGGATTGGACTCAGTTTGCCAACTGCAAAGGCAAGATGAAATTGTTCTTTGCCCCCCGAGCCGAAAGACCTGAGGCGCGCGAGCGACGAGAATTCAAGGCACGCAAATTGTGCGCCGAGTGCTCAGTGCAAAGTACGTGCCAGAGTTACGCCCGCAATAACCGGGAGTACGGCTACTGGGGCGGAGAGAACGAAGAGGATCGCCATCTAGCCGGTTTTACAATCGCGGCGCCAATCGGTATCCGAGCTCGTGGCACACGTTCTGTTGCTACAGCGTCGTAACAACTCATTGCCCGACTAACGAGACTCGACCCACCAGACGCATATCAATCTGTCAAGATGGATGCATGACGTCATCCGAAAAATCACTCGACCCAAGCGAGTTCGTTACCCAATTCATTGAAAACATCGAGCACAGCCGCTTCACCGCCGCGATGGACATGGTCTCAGACGACTGCGAATACGACAACGTGCCTTTTAACAAGGTCTTCGGCAAAGACGCTATCGTCTCGGTATTGTCAGAGTTTCTTGCCGCCAGCACCCGCGTCGAATGGCTGGTTCACCACCAGGTCAGCAGCGGCGACATGCAACATGGGGTGGTCATGAACGAGCGGACAGACCGCTTTGAGATCGATGATCGCTGGATCGAACTAAATATTGCGGGCCTATTCGTGGTCAGCGAGGGCAAGATTGCGCTGTGGCGCGACTACTTCGATCGCGACAGTTTTACCAAGGCGCTCGCCGAAAAATAGGCCTGCAGACAGCGAAGGCTGATGCCAGCATTTAGCCGAATATAAATATCTCGCCACACTCTGCACCTAGTCTCGTGCCCATGGACATGGTGCGCTTCGCGATCGTCGACACTGAGACGACAGGTCTCTCCTGCGACAACGATCGACTCCTGCAAATCGGCGTTGTCGTCGTTAGGTTTGACGGCCAAATCGAGAACGAATTCGCCACTCATATCAAGCGCCGTTTTCTAAAGCCTGGCCAACTCGGTGCCCACTTCGTGCACGGCATCACTCGCAGCGATCTGCGCGGCGGAATCCCCATCAGCGAGGCGTTAAGGGCGATGCAAGAAATGATCGCTGGATGCGTTTTCACTGCCCACAACGCCCAATTCGATTTAGGTTTTCTATTAGCCGAAGCCAAGCGAGCCAATGTTTCACTCGCGATTGACGCGCCGATCTGCACGCTCAAGATGTCGCGGGCGCTCGACCCAAAGTTGACTAAGTCGCACAAATTGAACGAGATTGCCAAGCGCTACGGGGTCGTTAACGAGCGCGCTCACGACGCCCTCGCCGACGCCCGAGTTACGGCCGCCGTTTTGCCGCGACTACTTGGCGAACTGGGCATCACGACTGTCGAGCAGCTATCCCCGTTCGTCGTGACGCCAAAACCCGCTAAAAAAATTCTCAGGCATAGCGCTTAAGCACTGCCGCTGCGGTGCGCGCACCCAAATCGCGCATCTCGGCAGGTTCGACGACACGCACGTCCTTGCCGGCGCGAAGCAAAAGCCGGCCGAGCCAGTGTTCGCTGCTGACAGTCATCGTGATCTGAACAGATCCGTCAGAGTTCTTGGTGCGTGAAATGTAAGGGTAACTCTCGACCACCCAGCGCGCGCGGGGTGCCACGAGCAGCGTGACTTGCTGCATCGAGTCGTTGAACCATTCTGCTTCGTCGCCGATTTCGCCACCGTGCCCACCCGCCGCGGGGGCGATAAATGTGCCGAGATTTTGTAGGTGATCGACACGGTCGATGCGAAACACCCGGCGCTCACCAGACAATTCATCGTCCGCCGCAACATACCAATGCCCGCCGTCTTCAAAGACCTTGCGCGGCGTGATCGTGCGTTCGCTGCGGTCGGCGCGCGCCGGTGAAAAGTATGTGATCCGAAGCTGCTCGCCGGTTTCTACAGTGCGCAAGAATGCATCGACTAGCGGCACTTGAGCGATGTCGACCGAGACGACTTCGTGCGCCGACGGCAGAAGTCGACGCAATTTGACAAGCGCCGTAGCCAGATTGCCCTTGGCGGTGGCGCCCGGCAAATTCTGTGCCGCAATACCAATCGATGTCAACGCGAACACCTCTGCCGTAGTCATCTGTAGCGGCCGCGAGAACAGCAACGGCACCTCGGCGATGACCTCTCCCTCGTCGATAAAGACGTCGATCAGCGCGTCTGGAGAATACGGTGGGACGCCACACACCGCCGCCATCATCAGGTCATCCATCAATTCTGCTTCGCTCAACTTAAATTGTTTGGCCATATCGGCCAACTGGACCCTCTTGCGCTCCATCAGCCACGGCAGCATTATGAGCAAGCCGCCGACGCGCGCGGCCGCGCCGCGCGGCCCACGTCGACGACCCAGGATCGTGCGTTTTACCTTCACGGCTTAGCCCTCGACATTATTTGCAGCCATTTCTTGCAGCCATGACCGCACCTGACTTCGAATCTCTGGCGGCGACAGTACCTCGGCGCGCTCGACCATCGCGAATAACCAGACCCTGAACGCCGCCATGTTGGCGCACGGAATACTAAATTCGATCGAGCCGTTCGCGTGCTCTTTAACGACACTTACCTGGCCAAATTCGGTGCGCACCCGCGGCGCCAGCGGGGCGTCAACGAGAACAATCGCGGTCTTGCTGACCCCGTAGCCGTCACGCAACAACTCTTGTTCGGTTGGAACCGCCTTCGACAGATCGAAATCTGCGGGGCGCTGAAATGACTTCGGCTTGTCCTTGGTTATCGCGCCCTCGATGCGGTCGACACGAAAGACGCGACGAGCGTTGCGCAAGTCATCGAATCCGATGATGTACCAAAAACCACCGCGAGATAACAGCCCGTACGGATGCACGCTGCGGTTTTCGCCGTTGTAGACGAAGTGCAAGATACGCCGCTCGACGATTCCGGCCGCCAACTCTGGCATCAACTTGTCGTCCAACTCGATGTTGACACTGGTGAGGGGCTCGTAAAGTGCGCGCTCGCCGCCCAACTTCCATAGTGCAGCCTCGCCGTGGTTCGCGCCAATGCGTACAGTCGCCGCCGCCAGTTGCAAGGCCCTGAGCTCTGCCTCGGTCAAACCAAGGTCGCTCAGCTCAAAACTGCGGCGATCCACCTTGTACGCGCCCTCGCCTGCGCTATCGCCCCCGAGGGTGACCATCTCGATTGGAATGCCCATCTCGCGCAATTCCTTTTTATCGCGCTCGAAACTGGCCCGCGCCGCAACGTTTCCCGGCGGGTACTGCGCTCCGAGTTCGTTTCGAATTTGCCGCAGAGTCAATGGCTGCGAACGCTGCACGAGCAACGCCAAGAGATTGATCATCCGCTCAGCCTGCGAAGTCTTAATATCCATTACCTAACCCCGCCGCCACGGTCGCGGTGCGAGAGGTGCCAGCGCAACAAGTTTTGAGTCGAAGAGTCGTAGCTCGTGCTCGGTTCGCCTGATTCGATATCGTTCGCGATCTCGCCCGCCAATTGCTTGCCCATCTCTACGCCCCACTGATCGAAACTGTTGATGCCGAGAACGCATCCTGCCACAAAAACTTTGTGCTCATATAACGCGATCAGCGCGCCGAGCGACGCGGCGCTTAACACGGTGCCGACGATCGTCGTGCTCGGTCGATTGCCGGGCATCACTCGATGTGCAACTTGCTCTTCGGAAACGCCTGCAATTCGCAACTCGGCCTCCGTGCGACCCACGGCAAGGACTTGCGCTTGGGCCAGCGCATTAGCGACAAGCGCGTCGTGCATGGCGACATAGCGGTGCGACGGCCGCGAAAAGAAAATGAATTCGGTGGGCACAACCTGCGTGCCCTGATGCAGCATCTGCATGAAGGCGTGTTGGGCGTCTGTTCCGACTCCGCCCCAGACAACTGCCGCGGTTTGCAACGACATACTTTGGCCTTCGCTAGTCACCCGTTTGCCATTTGACTCCATCTCAAGCTGCTGCAGGTATGCGGGCAACAATGCCAACGCCGTTGAGTACGGCAGCACGGCTCGCGTCGCCATTCCGAGAATCGCCGTGTTGAAGACATCAATCATCGCCAGCAACATTGGCACGTTGCTCGAGCTCGGCGACGTCGCGAAATGCGTGTCGACGGCATGCATCCCCGCCAAAAAATCGGCAAAGACATCACCACCGAAAGCGATCACGTTGGCCGCGCTCACGGCCGACGACACCGAATACCTGCCGCCCACCCATGCCCAGGTCTCGAATGTCTGCGACGAAGCGATGCCGTGCTGAAGCGCACGCTGCGGGTAAGCCGAGATGACAATGCTGTGCATAGCAATTGCACTGTCGCCAAGCGCCGTGCCGAGCCACTGCTGCGCTAGTCGGGAATTGGCCAGCGTCTCGGCCGTGGCAAACGTTTTAGAGATCATTACGACGAGAGTCGTTTCGGCATTTAGCCCGTGCAGTTGCGTGAGTAGATCAGTGGCGTCAATGTTAGACACAAAGCGGCACTCGAGCTTTGGCTCGTGAATTCCCGCGAGCCCGTCGTAGACGAGCGCGGGCCCGAGGTCGCTGCCGCCGATACCGATATTAAGCACATGAGTAAAGGACTTGCCAGTCGCCCCGCGAATTTCGCCGCTGTGCACCCGTGCGGCAAATGACGCCAACTCATCGCGCACGCGATGCACGTCGGAAACCACATCGCGGCCATCGACAAACACCGTTGCGCCGCGCGGTGACCGCAACGCCGTATGCAACGCCGGCTGGTTCTCGGTGTTGTTGATCGGCCTACCAGAAAACATCAAGTCGCGCTTTTGAGCCACGGCAGCGGCTTCGATGACCTCGGCGAATACCACGATCATTTCGTCGCTAAGCAACTGCTTCGAAATGTCTACATATAGAGCCGCGCCGTCGGCCTGTTCGCCAAGTGCCAGCTCGAACGCCAGCCGGTCGCCGCGGCCAGGGTCAGTTGCAAATGCATCGCGCAGCGTCATTGTGGCGCTCGACTTGGCTAAGCCAGCAAGTCGCTGCCACGCGGGATGGGTCGTGATATCCACTGCGGTCAGTTTATCGGCACGAATCTCACCGCTCTCGACACAGAAGTATCGTGGTACTCCGTGACGCATCTTGGCAAGCAGCCGACAGACGCGACGTCACTAACAACCGCGAAGAGCAGCGAAGCGCAAGTCGGCGTGCTCTACGGGTTGTGCGCGTTCATCACGTGGGGCCTGCTCACGATTTACTGGAAGCAACTCAAGTCGTTTAGCCCGATCGAATTGATCGGCTGGCGAATTTCGGCATCCACGATCATTCTCGTCGTGCTTATGGCCAAACGGCATCGGTTGCTGCCGCTGCTGCATGCATTGCGCAACCGCCAGGTTCTAATGCGAATTTTACTTGCGAGTGTAATGCTGAGCATCAATTGGTTTACCTACGTGTGGGCAGTGGTCAACGGTCACGTAATCGAAACCGCGCTCGGCTATTTTATTTCGCCGATTCTGACCTTGGTGATCGGCGTGTTCATTTTGCACGAACACCTGCGGCGCATTCAGCGTGTGGCGGTCGGCTTTGCCGTGTTAGGCGTCGCGATTCTCACAATTGCCTCTGGCCAAATTCCAACAATCGCGCTCGCCCTTTCGGGTTCGTGGGCTATTTACGGGCTCTTAAAGAAACAAATACCACTGGCGCCGCTTGAAAGCCTCACCGCCGAAGTTTTGGTCGTGTTTGTGC
>JAYTUM010000144.1:0-1678 GCA_043744575.1 Acidimicrobiales bacterium
GGAAACGATCTAACAGCGTTTGGGCTGGACAGCGACTGCCGATCTCAATTGGTACACCTGCTACTTTGAGTTAAGCAAACACTTTCGCGTGATCGCGCCAGACAACCGCGGCCACGGGCGCGGCATTCGATCCAGCGGCCCATTTCGCTTAGAAGATTGTGCCGACGACGCAGCGGCGATCGCCAACGTGCTTGGCATCAACACTTATATCCCCGTCGGTTACTCGATGGGTGGCGCAATCGCGCAGCTGCTCTGGAAACGACATCAATCGCGCGTGCGCGGCCTCGTGTTGTGCTCGACCGCTGGATATTTTGCGTCGTCACGCGAGGAGCGCCTGAGTTTTCTCGGGCTCACTGGTTTGGTGGCACTCGCCCGCCTCACGCCCGCGCAGGCCACCGTGCGACTGACGGAGCAGATATATTTGCAGCGCAAGATCGAAGGGCTGTCGCCGTGGGCCGTGGCCGAGATGGCCAGCCACAATTGGCGACACATTCTTGAGGCCGGCCGCGCGATCGGCGCATTCAACTCGCGCGATTGGCTGAGCGGCGTCGATGTGCCGAGTTCTGTGGTAATTACGACGCAAGACACCGTCGTGCCGCCCAAGCGGCAATACGAACTTCAAAAACAAATCTCTGGTTCGGAGTTGCTGCAAATAGACGCCGGCCACAATGCCATCTACTCCGACGCCACAAACTACGTGCCGCTGTTGGTCGAGGCTTGCCTTAAGGTCTACCAAAACTCTCTCAAATAATTGTGGCGACTCCAGCGCGCGACATCAGTGCTCGGGACTAGATGACTTCCTGCATGTCGAGGCCGATGTCGAGTACCGGCGCAGAGTGCGTGAGCGCGCCTACCGAGATATAACGCACACCGCTCTTGGCAACCGCGCGCGCGTTTTCAAGGCTCAGGCCGCCGCTGGCCTCGAGCAACACCTGCTTGCCAGTGTTGGTTAAATGGTCGCGGCAAATCTGCAATGCCTCGCGCAAGTGCTCTGGCGCCATGTTGTCGAGCAGCACCAAGTCGGCGCCCGCGCTTAACGCGACGCGCAACTGATCGAGATTGTCGACCTCGATCTCGATAGCAATGTCGCCGCGCAACTTGCGCACTGCAGCGAATGCTTCGGCCACTCCGCCCGCGGCGACGATGTGATTGTCTTTTACGAGCGCGGCATCGCTGAGCGACATGCGGTGGTTGATGCCGCCGCCGCAGCGCACCGCATATTTTTCGAGCTGGCGCAAACCGGGCGTTGTCTTGCGCGTGTCACGCACCGACGCACCGGTGTCGATAATCGCGTCTACCCACTGCGCGGTGAGGCTAGCAATGCCCGACAGACGACCCAGCAAGTTGAGCGCGGTGCGCTCGGCAGTTAGCAAGCCGCGCGTCGGCGCCTCAACGGTTGCCAGCACGACTCCCGCAACAACTCGGTCGCCGTCGTGCCTTTGGAACTCGATCTTGATTGCGCTCGCGCCGCAGACCATCTCAAATACTGCGGCGGCCACGTCAAGACCCGCGACGCAACCGTTGCGGCGCACGCCCAGCGTCGCGCGGCTATGTTGCTCGGCGGGCACCGTCGCCATCGTCGTGATGTCGGGCCCGTTGCTCAAGTCTTCATCGAGCCCAGAGGCGATTACGCGGCGCACGCCATCTAGTTGCAGACCAGCTGCCACGAGGCGCGCCG
>JAYTUM010000145.1:0-6322 GCA_043744575.1 Acidimicrobiales bacterium
GTTTGTCAGCGGTGCTAACCAATTGGATGAGAAGAAACTCGCGCTCGCGGCAGGCGGAGCAATGTGTGCCCGGGTGGACGCCGACGCGGTGCGCGCCGCAACTGGTTATCCGATCGGTGGCGTGCCGCCGTTCGGTCACAGCACGCAACTACGCGTGTTCGTTGATCCCGACTTGCTGCAGTACGACATCGTGTGGGCGGCCGCGGGAACTTGGAACGACAACTTCGGTGCTGCCCCTGCCGACATCGTGCGCGTTTCGGGAGGAGTGGTCACTGACCTGAAACGTGATTGATCAAATCATTAAAGTTGTTCGATGAACTCGTCCTTTAAGATTGTGCCCATAGGAGTTGTGCACTCAACGCGTTTATCACCAGAAGACGATGGTTGGGTCTCCAAGATTTCAGTAATTGCGTTGTGATCTTCGTGTTTGATCGGGCCGAGTGGAATGAAACAAAAATGTCTCGTAATCCACGCGGAAATCTTGATTGGCCAGAAGTAGGCATTTTTGCTCAACGGGCAAAGGATCGTCCAAACCGACTCGGAGTAACCATGTGCCGCGTTCTATCAGTGGATGGAGGTTCGCTTCAATTGAAAGAATTGGGAGTTAGCGACGAAGCAATTAGACGGCTATTTGATTCGAGTCCTCTTACGCCGCACATGAAAACAATTTTCGAATAGTATCCACTTCGCAACTACAAATTTGATCGAACTCGTTGTGGTTCTGAAGATGATAAGTTCAACTCAATGAATACCGCGATACTTGTTATTGACATGCAAATTGATGTTGTTGCACGCGCATTTCGTCGAGCAGAAGTAGTAGCAAATATTGCGGAACTTGTGAAGCAGGCTCGTGACAAAGCAATACCAGTTATTTGGGTTCAGCATTCAGACGATGGATTAGTCAAGGGCTCCGATGGCTGGGCGTACGTTCCCGAATTGCAGGCTCAAGAGTCTGAATCTGTGGTTCACAAAGCATTTGGCGACTCGTTCGAGGGTACAGACCTTGAAGAGTTGTTGAGGCGCGCCGAGATTCAACGACTCATCGTGTGCGGCGCACAAACTGATGCATGCATTCGGTCAACTTTGCACGGCGCGATTGTTCGCGGGTATGACACATTGCTGGTGTCAGATGCCCACACAACAGATGACTGCGATTACACCGAACCCGCGCTATCGGCCGAGCAGATTATTGCTCACACGAATTCGTACTGGAAGTGGCAGCGAACCCCGAATGCAACCGGCGGATCTTTAACTGCTTCCGAAGTTGTGTCCCAGTGGGTTTCTTGACCCAAACATCGAGAGATACATTCGGAATTTTACTGAATGGCTTGGTGCGCGCGAGTGGCGGTATCGTCACCGACCAAAAGCACGGATAGCCGGCGCTTGAGACAGGAATACACTGAAGCCATGGAGATCACGGACCCGCTTGAAGATTGGCGCGGTGTTGATTTATCTCAGATTAATCGCCAATTACTAATGACAATTGAGGATCGCGTCAATCACATGGTTGATGTGGCGAATAAGTTAATTGCTATACGTCGAACTGTGCGTTTGGTAGATCTTAGGCAGCAGTAATGAGTTTTGAACCTGTTGAAATTTGCGCCGTCCTAGTTGAAGAGGGTGTGGAATTTGTGGTGCTTGGTGGATTTGCTGCCATAGTCCATGGTTCGCCCCTTCCTACTGAAGATATCGACATTCTTCCTTCTCGGTCAGACGAAAACTTGGAACGACTTGCCCGCGCGCTTAATCGAATGGGTTAGGGGTGCGCGAAAAGCTCAACTTCGTGACGAGATTCGTCGGCGCGAAGAAGCTTGAACGTAGTCACCGACCTCAAGCGTTAGATTTGGGCGATGAGCAATATCGACAACCACGGCCGACCTGAGCCGCCAATCGCCGCCGCCGAAATCGCATCGATAATCGGATTCTTGGATTATCAGCGGGCGACACTTGAATGGAAATCGCGTGGGGTCGACGCGGCGGGGCTTGCCAAAAAAGTCGCGCCGTCGACCATGACGCTCGGCGGTATTCTCAAGCACCTTGCCTGGGTAGAGGACCATTGGTTCTCGTACTTCTTACACAACCGCGAGCGCTGCGAACCGTGGGCATCAGTTGATCGGAAAGCCGACCAAAACTGGGAGTGGAACTCGGCAGTAAATGAAGCGCCAGAGCAATTGCGTGCCATTTGGGCCAACGCGGTTAATTCGTCGCGAGCGAATGTTGCGAGCGTTCTATTGCGAGGAGGTCTCGATCAACTCGCGGCGCGAGAATGGCCAAGCGGAGAGTCGCCTAGCTTGCGGTGGATCTTGCTGCACATGATTGAGGAGTACGCGCGACACAACGGTCACGCCGATTACCTGCGAGAGTCCGTCGACGGCGCTACTGGAGAGTAGTCGCAGAAGTATCTGCGGGCGGCCGAGGCTTTGGAGTTCGGCGGCTGACGCCGAGTGAGGCGATCGTGGCGGGAATGAAAAACGCGCGACCGTGAAACGAGACGTCAGCCCACGGCTTATTGGTGAGAGGCTCATGCCAGGCGCGAATGCGATAGATGAGGAATACAAGAATCAAAACGTGGAAGGCAATAATCGACCAGGCGTAGCCGTCTGTGCCGAGCAGATCGAGAAATGGAGCTGCGGCGAGGGGCCCAATCATCGCGCCGAAGCCGTAGAGGGTGACAAGCTGCGACGCCGCCGCGCTCATCTGCTGTGGCGAAACCCAGTCGTTGGTGTACGCGCCCGCGACCGCATAGAGGGGGAAGCTGAGACCGCCAATGGCGAACAGCAAGACGAGTGTCGTCACGCTGTCGGTGTCTTGGGTCAACATGATCGCGCCCATGACGATTGCTCCGAGCGAGATCAAGAGTCCGATAATGCGGCGATCAATGTCGTCCGATGCCGACGAGATCGGCCAAGTCAATGCCATGCCGCCGAGCTGCAGAACTGCTACAAATATTCCGGTCTGACCGACACTTAGGCCTTCGCGCGTGGCGTGAATTACGGCCATACCGAGCATGCCGCCATGGGCGAGCCCGACGAGGAGGATTGTTCCGAATCCGGTCGGCACGATACGGGCGAGTTCGCGCAGACTGACGTGTTCGTGGCGTTCGATGTCAGGCGTTGCTGCTTGTTCAGACATCGCGACGGGGATCACGGCGAGCGACGAGACGACGGCGGCGAATGCAAACCCGGTGAGCGTGCGCGCGTCGAATTTGAAGACTAGCAATTGTCCGACCCCGTACGCGCCGATCGTGATTACGTTGTACATCGCGAGTAGGCGGCCGCGAAAGGTATTTTTAGCAAGACCGTTTAGCCACGATTCGGCGACGACGTACAAGCCCGCGAAGCAGAATCCGGTGCTGCTGCGCATGATAATCCAGACGACTGGAGAGTCGTATACGCCGGTGATTAGGACCGACGCGCTGAGAAGCGAAGCGAGCGCGCCATAAACCCGAATATGGCCGACTTGAGCAAGAGCGCGCAATGTATACCACGACCCGAGCAGGAAACCCGCGTAGTAGGCGGTCGTGATGCCGCCGCTAACAATCGTTGGCAATTGCTTGAGTTCAGCGCGCACGCCAACCAAGGTGCTGAATACGCCGGCGGAAACCAATAGCAGGGCTAGCCCTGTAAACAGTCCCCAGGTCGATAAGAGAATTGTGCGCCGAGTTGACGACATTCGCTGCAGAATCCGCACAATCTTAGTAAATCATGCTTGCCGCGATTTCGCGGTCTTTAGGCCTCACGATCACGGAAGTCAGTTGGCTTCGAGCGCTGCGACCGCCGACTCGATCGGGCGCAGTAAGCGCGCACCAAAGAGCGCGCACAAAACCATCGACACTGCTGACAAAATAAAGGGACCGCGGAGGCCAAAAATACGCGCAGTAATACCCCCGAACGCCGCACCAAAAGGCACGATTCCCCATGAAATCATGCGTGTCGCGGCATTAACACGTCCGAGAAGACGTGTCGGTGTTAATTGCTGACGCAGTGTTGAGTTCAGCGTGAGCCAAAGCCCAGTTCCGAATCCGAGAATTACCATTGTTCCAATTGCGACATAAGTATTTGATGTTGCAGCGAGTCCCACAGTTGCCACGGCCCACAGCCACATCGAAATCAGAATTGTATTTGTCACGCCGAACTTCTCGATGGTGCCATTGATAAAGAAGCGGCTAATGACGGTGCCGCTGGCTGCTGCGACTGAGAGTGCCGTAAATGTAGTTTTGTCGCCGCCGAGTATGTCGACGTTGTAGAGTACCAGAAGCGATACGGCGGCGAAGTAGAAAAAATTGATAAAAGTCAAAATTTCGGTGAGCCGGCGCAGTGGTTCATTGGTATAGGTGAAGCGCAAGCCCTCGATGATGTCGTCGCGAAAGCGAGTATTTGGCTTTTCAACGCCGTGCTTGTCGGGAACAGTGGCGATGAGGGCCGCCGAACCGGCAAAACTTGCCGCATCAACCACGAATGGCAGCGAGATCGAGATATTAAAAAGCGCCACGCCTAGAGGTGGGCCAATGAATTGCGCCGAAACAATTTGCCCACTAGCGAACCTGGCATTTGCCGAAAGCAAGTCGTTGGGTTGCACGATGGAAGGAATTAGTCCCTGTGCGGCATTGACGTGCAATGTTTCGCAGGCGCCGAGCAGGAAGGCGCAGACGTACAACTGCCAGATGTTGACAAGATCAGAAATGATCGCCGCAGCGAGAAGAGCGACGATGATGACGCGAAGCAAGTCAGCACCGATCATTAATTTGCGACGATCCATGCGGTCGGCAAGTGCACCAGTGACCAGCGAAAACAGCAGCCAGGGTAAGCGTGTCGAAATCGTTACTCCAGCGATCAGTATCGGGTCGCGTGTGAGTATCGCGGCTAGAAGTGGAAACGCAGTGAGAAACATCCCGTCGCCCGTGCTGGACACGACGACCGCTAACCATACCGACCTGAAATCAGTGCCGATCGAATGGCGGCTGACTGCAGGCTCTGCGCTCGCAGTCATCACCGCTGTATTCTATTGCAGGTCACGGATTCGATTGATGGATTAGGGTAAGCACATGGCAAATTCAAAAGTAAAAAATCTTAAGCAAGTCGGTGCTCCAGTTTCCGTGACTAAGCAGTTGTCGTCGTCGCCCGAGAAGGTTTTTGCGATGGTAAGCGACCTAACCAGAATGGGTGAGTGGTCGCCAGAGAACAACGGTGGAGAGTGGATCAAGGGCGCAACTGGTCCGGAAGTCGGTGCGATCTTTAAAGGTCGCAATGTCAACGGGAATAAGAGTTGGAGTACTAGTTCAAAAGTGTTCGAGTATGACCCGCCGCGAAAGATTGTTTGGGCCTTGATGGTCGCCCGGTCGCGTTGGTGCGATTGGGCTTGGCAGATTGAGCCAAGCAACGGAGGTTCACTCGTGACTCACTCTTGGATTGATCGTCGCGGTAAATTCGCCACTTGGCTCGGCGGCAGGGTCAGCAATGTCAAAGACCGCGGTGTCCACAACCGAACCAACATGCTCGCCACGCTTGAGGCTCTCGCAGTCTCTGCCGATGACTAACGAACGACGCGCTGAAAACTAAATTGTTTGGTTAAGTTTCGCGTAGCGCGGCTTGATCACGTCGTTGATCAGTTGCAGGCGCTCTTCGAAAGGCGCGAATGCGCTCTTCATCGCATTAACAGTTAACCATTGAAAATCGCCGAGGTTCCAGTCGAAGGCCTGTGCCAATTGGTCGAACTCGTTGGTCATCGATGTTGCGCTCATCAGTCGGTTGTCGGTATTTACCGTGACGCGAAAGCGCAAGCGCCGCAACATGCCGATTGGGTGGGTAGCGATGGATGAGCAGACGCCTGTGTTGACGTTTGATGTGGGGCACAACTCGAGCGGGATACGTCGGTCGCGCACGAAGTGGGCAAGGCGACCCAGTTGTTCGGCGCCAGGTTCGCCAGAGATGTCGTCGACGATGCGCACACCGTGGCCCAGGCGCTCGGCCCCGCACCACTGCAGGGCCTCGTGGATGGACGGAAGCCCGAAGGCCTCCCCCGCGTGGATGGTGAAGTGCGCGTTGGCCTGGCGCAGGTACTCGAAGGCGTCCAGATGGCGGGTGGGGGGGTAGCCAGCCTCGGCCCCGGCGATGTCGAAGCCCACCACCCCGGCGTCGCGGAAGGTCACGGCCAGCCCGGCGATCTCCCGGGAGCGCGCCGCGTGCCGCATGGCGGTGACCAGCACCCCCACCCGGATCCGCCGTCCCGCCGCGGCCGCCAAGGACTGCCCCTCGGCGAACCCCTCCAGAACGGCCTCGACGACCTCCTCCAGGGTCAGTCCCCGCTCGGTGTGCTGCTCGGG
>JAYTUM010000146.1:0-1642 GCA_043744575.1 Acidimicrobiales bacterium
ACCGAGCTCGCGGGCTAAGCGCTCACCGTGTCGCTGCGCGAAAAGCGCAGAGATCGCCTGAATTTCGCCGATTAGGTCTAATTCTGGCGCGAGACGTGCGATCGCACCGTCAAGAAACACCATGTTCTTAACATAGAGCATCAGTTCTTTTGGCATTTTTGCGCCGTACCCAAGCATCGCCTTAACGATTCGTTGCACTTCTTTGACAAGTTCTTCGCCAGAAAGCGTTGTTGGGTCAATTACGGGCATGCCCAAATTCAGGTCGACAATCACGGCGTCAATGTCGGTATCGAGGGGCAATGCCCCGAGATCGCGCATTGCCTCGACCTGACCCTTGACGTGGTTAGTCGTGGCGCTCAGCATCAACCGCAGGAAGGCATTTCGTCGCGCGCCGCTAAGTCTGCCGACTATGCCGAAGTCTAGGAGCGCAGTGCGGCCGTCTGGCAAGACGAACAGGTTTCCGCCGTGGAGGTCGCCGTGAAACAGACCGTGAATCATCGCTCCTTCCATGAATGCAATCATGCCGGTGCGGATTACGGCCTCGGTATCGATGCCGGCGTTTTTCATGCCGGCGACATCGTCGAACTTGAAGCCGTCGAGGCGCTGCATCACGAGGGTGCGGCGGGTCACGAGTCGTGGATGTGGTCGCGGCACGACGTAACCGTCTTGATCGAGGTCGCGCAAGACTTTGGCGATCGCCAGCATGTTGTCGGCTTCAATGCGAAAGTCGAGTTCTTCGACGATCGTCTCGGCGAACAACTCGACGAGTGCCGGCGGGTTAGCGAGCGCGGCGATCTTTATGCGGCCCACTAAATGTGGAGCGAGCCAAGCCATCACTCGCAGGTCTTTGCGCACGAGTTTGGCGACCTGCGGGCGCTGCACTTTGACGACGACTTCCTCGCCGGTCAGCAACTTCGCGGCGTGCACCTGGGCGATTGATGCCGCGGCGAGTGGTGTGGTTTCGAAGCGAGCAAAGACCTGTTCGATCTCGGCGCCGAGATCTTGTTCGACCACAATTCGCACGCGATCGAAACTTTCGGCTGGCACCTGATCGCGACAACGCTTAAACTCATCGACGAGTTCGGCGGGGAAGAGTCCTTCGCCGCTCGAAATTATCTGACCAAGCTTGATGTATGTTGGGCCGAGGCGCTCAACGGCCTTGCGCATGCGCAGCGAAACGAACGCGCGCGAGTCTTCGGCGCTAGAAAATTTGTTGCGGCGTTTTTTAATAAACCATGGCAACAGCGCAAGAGCCAAAACCCACACGACTACGACGAGGCGGGCGATCGGCGGCACGCGCGTGGGTTTGGTGAGTACAGGTATTTCGCGTTGCGCGGAAATGCGTAATGCTTCGGCCTGCGGCTGCCACGAAATTTTCTGTTGGTCTAGAACCCAAGGTGCCACCTGCGTAAAAGAACCCCACTGTCGGTCGACTGGGTCGGTGCTGATCGAGCTTGAGTCGGGGGTATCTGTTGTCGAATTATTTTCGGGCGAAATCACCCGTTAAGTCTGCCCTCGCGAATGGCGCCCAACACCTGTTGAGCGAGGTGTTGTTGGCACACCACCAAGTCTGGGAGCCAAGTGTCACGCTCGTTATATATAAGGGGTGAGCCGTCGATGCGACTGGTGTGTAAACCGGCGG
>JAYTUM010000147.1:0-1638 GCA_043744575.1 Acidimicrobiales bacterium
CAGCATCGCGCCAGAAACGTTGAAGCGCTCTGTCATCTGCGTGTTCATCTCGGCGTTGATGCCCATCTGCTCGCGGGCAATTACTTGCAGGCGCACGCCTACTCGACGTGCCGGGATGATAAAGATAGGCAACACGATCAGCGACAACAGCGTGAGTCGCCACTCGAGGGCAAGCATCGCCGCCAATGTTGTGGTCAGAATGACAACACTAGAGACCACGCTGCCGAGCGTGCCCGTCACTGCAGTCTGTGCGCCGATCACGTCATTGTTCAGGCGGCTGATCAATGCGCCAGTTTGGGTGCGGGTAAAGAACGCAATCGGCATGCTCTGTACTTTGTCGAACAGGGCAACCCGCAGGTCATAGATAAGCCCCTCGCCGATGCTGGCCGAATACCACCGCTGCACAATCTGTAGCAACGCGTCGACAAGTGCCGCGGTAACGAGCACGCCCGTGAGAATGACGATGCGACGCTTGTCGCCGTCTGGGATCGCTTTGTCTACGATCAAGCGAAACATCAGCGGTGGAACCAACGCGATTAACGCCGATACGACGATCGACCCGAGAAAACCGATGATCGGACGCTTATATGGTTTGGCGAAGACGCCAACCCTGCGCAACGATGTCTTTTGAACTTTGGCACCTTTGACGGCCGTCGTATCGCCCATCATCAACATGTGCATGTTCATACCCATGTGCTTAGGCTAAAGCCGAAACTGTCGCCAACTACCAGACGGCTTAGGCCACGCAGGTTTCCGACCATATACTGACACGGTGAAACCTCTGGTGATTGTGCGAATGACTGCGATCACGAGCTGCCTTGCGTTGTTCATCGCTTCTTGTGGCTCAACTTCTACAACTCGGCCGACGACCGTTGGCGGTGCGACCAAAAACACCTCCAGTTCGGCGACGCCGTTCGTTGCACAGCCAATCGATTGGAAGGCCTGCAAGGCCGACTCCGCGGGGACTCCAGAGACATCCCAGGTGACCTGCGGATATTTGGAAGTTCCGTTTGACTACGACAATCCAGACCTCGGATCTTTCGTGCTGTTTCTTAAAAAGCGAGCCGCCGACCCGGCGCTGCGCATTGGATCGATGTTGGTCAACCCCGGCGGCCCAGGTTTTGGCGGTAGCTCGCTGGCAAGCGATGCCGAGTATTACTTCAGTACAACGCTGATCAAATATTTCGACATCATCGGGTGGGACCCTCGCGGTACCGGAGAGTCGACGCCCCCGATCAATTGCGTCGATTCGTACGACGAGTACTTCGGGCTAGATTCGCCACCCGAGACGCCACAAGAGAACCAGGCGCTTATCGACGCGGGTGAGGCCTTTTCTAAGATGTGCGACGAGAACTCTGGCTCAATCCTTCCGTATATTTCGACGCGCTCGAGCGCAAAAGATATGAACTCGATTCGCGAGGCGCTCGGCGAGGAGAAGATCACCTACTTCGGTTTTTCTTACGGCTCTGAACTTGGTGCTACCTGGGCAACATTGTTCCCCGGTACCGTTCGCGCCGCAGTTCTCGACGGCGCGGTTGACCCGGCGGCAACTGCGACGCAGGAGGGCTTGTCGCAAGCCAAAGGCTTCGAAGGCTCACTAAATTCATTTCTAGCATATTGCGCCGCGACGCCGAGTTG
>JAYTUM010000148.1:0-1636 GCA_043744575.1 Acidimicrobiales bacterium
GATTCTTGCGTGCGCAGAATTTTGCCGATCTCTTCGTCTATCTTGCGGGCGGTCTCGTCGCTGTACTCCCGGCCGCTTGTCATCAAGTCTTCGCCTAAGAAAACCTGCTGCTGACCGCTAAACGCCATCGGCCCAACTGCATCGCTCATTCCCCACTCGCGTACCATCCGTCTGGCAATGCCTGTGGCTTGCTCGAGATCGTTAGCCGCACCCGAATTGAGTTGACCAAATACGAGTATCTCGGCGACACGACCGCCCATGGCCTTGCAAATTATGTCTTCAAAAAATTCGCGCGAATAGGTATGTCGTTCTTCGGGCAAAGTCCAAGTCACACCGAGCGCCATGCCGCGCGGCAAAATCGTGACCTTGTGCAACGGGTCGCTGTTGGGGAGGACTGTCGCCAAGACAGCATGTCCGCCCTCGTGGTATGCGGTGGCGCGCTTTTCTTGGGCGTTGAGCACGAGGCTTTCGCGACTGGCGCCGAGCACTACGCGGTCGCGTGCGTTTTCGAAGTCGACGCGCTCGATCTCTTTTGACCCGCGGCGCACCGCGAACAGCGCCGCCTCGTTGACAAGGTTTGCTAGGTCTGCGCCGCTCATGCCCGGCGTTGCCTTTGCCATTGTTTCGAGGTCGATGTCCGCGCCCATCTTCTTATCGACAGAGTGCACCTTTAGAATCGCTAGGCGTTCGTCGCTTTCAGGTAGCGGCACGATGATCTGCCTATCAAAGCGACCCGGGCGCAACAACGCGGGGTCGAGGATGTCGGGGCGGTTGGTCGCGGCCAAGACAACGATGCCTTCGGTGGCTTCGAAGCCGTCCATCTCGGCGAGCATCTGGTTGAGTGTTTGCTCGCGCTCGTCGTGACCGCCGCCCAATCCCGCGCCGCGCTTGCGACCGATTGAGTCAATCTCGTCGACGAAGATGATCGCGCGACCCATTTTTGCCGCCTGCTGAAACAAATCGCGCACACGGCTCGCGCCGACGCCGACGAACATTTCCATAAAGTCGGAACCGGTGACCGACAAGAAACCAACGCCGGCCTCGCCGGCAACAGCGCGCGCAAACAGGGTTTTGCCAGTGCCCGGGGGCCCAACGAGCAAGATTCCCTTAGGTACTCGTGCGCCGATTTCTTTGAAGCGTTCGGGCATGCGCAAGAAGTCGACGACCTCTTTGATTTCTTGCTTGACGCCCTCGTAGCCTGCGACGTCGGCGAATGTGGTGCTCGGCTTGTCGGCGTTGTACGACTTGGCGCGGCTGCGTCCGATCGACATGATGCTGCCGGCCTGGCCCATCGCGCGTCGCTGCATCCAGATGAAGAATCCCATGATCAATAAGAATGGCAACAAGATTGGGATCAAATTGGTGAAGAAGTTGCCCTGTGGTGACGAGTAGTTGTAGTCAACGCCGTTGTCTTTCAACAACATTTCGTCGGCATCCGAGAGCGCGGCGGCACCGGTGGTGACGAACTCGGTGCCGTCTTTCATTTTGCCCGAGATCGAGTTGCTGATGTTGTTGATGTCGATCTTGCTGACTTCATTATTCTTCACGAGAACAAGAAACTCTGTGTAGGTAACTTTCTTGGCCGTCGAAGTGGGCCACATTCGAGGCGCAATGATAAGTAACCCAGCAACTGCAA
>JAYTUM010000149.1:0-6249 GCA_043744575.1 Acidimicrobiales bacterium
CCTTTTCTGGCGAGGTCATTCGCCCGTGCAACAAACCAAGGCGCAGGCCCTTAAGTTCCAAAAGTTTCAGTTGCTCATAAATGTCTTGCGCGGCGGCGACCTCGAGTTTGTCGCTCTCTTCAATCATCGGGCAGACGACATAGGCCTGCTGTTTGGCGGTAACTGCGTCGCGCACATCACCCCACATCATCGTCTCGAGCATCGCGCCTGCGGCCCACATTGTTTTTATCGGCGTGCGGCCGGGCGGCAACTCGTCGAGCACGCTGACGTCGAGGTCGCCGTAAACAGTCATTGCCGCGGTGCGCGGTATCGGCGTGGCGGTCATCACCAGAACATCTGGCGTCGAGGAGTCGCGACCCTTATTGCGAAGCGCGGCGCGCTGCTCGACGCCAAAGCGATGCTGCTCGTCGATCACGACGACGCCGAGGCTATTGAAGGCGACTCCTTCTTGAATCAGTGCGTGCGTTCCGATCGCGATGTCGATCGTGCCTGTCGCGAGATCGTGTAACAATTCGCGGCGTCGCTCGCCCGTGAATCGGCTCGTGAGCAACACGACGCGCAGTTGCCGATCGCCAAACAAATTGCCTGGATCTGGCACCTTCAGGCCACGCAACATTTCGCTGATGCTGGCGTAGTGCTGTTCGGCCAGCACTTCGGTGGGCGCCATCAGCGCACCCTGGTGCCCGCCTTGCACCGCGGCCAACATTGCCGAAACAGCGACGACGGTTTTGCCACTACCGACATCGCCCTGCAGCAGGCGGTGCATCGGGTGCGGTCCCGCCAGGTCGCCATTGATCTCAGAAATTACGAGCTGTTGCGCCGCGGTCAAGCCAAATGGCAGCGCCGCAACGAAGCGCCTTTGCATCTCGCCGCTGACGCTGTGGCGAATACCACTCGAGTCGCGCTCGAAGGCGCGCTTGCGACCGACCAACACCAACTGCACGCGCAACAACTCATCGAACGCAAGTCGGCGCCGCGCAGCATCTTTGGCGCTAATGCTTTCGGGCAGATGAATTCCCCACAGTGCCATCGTCCGATCGACGAGTTCGTGCCGCGCCAAAACACTCGTCGGCACGGGATCTAGCAAGCCCCGCGCCGCGCAGCGTTCGAGCGCATTTTCTACCCAACCCGCGATCTCCCCAGTGCTCAAGTTCGCCTTTTCGCTTTGCGGATAAATGGGCACAATGCGCCCGGTGCGATCGCCGATCAGATCGACGATCGGGTTGGTCATCTGCAACACCCCGCGAAACAAGTCGGCCTTGCCGAACATCGCCACGGTGAGCCCCTCGGATAGTTGCTTGGCGCGCCAGGGTTGATTGAAGAATACGGCCGTGAGCCGGCCGGAGCCATCGCCGACTTGCACGGTGACCATCGTGCGGCCACCCTTCATCGGGCGCTTGACGACCTTGCGCACTTCTACGACCACGAGCGCTTCCTGGCTTGGCACGAGATCACTGATGCGCGCCTCGAGAGTGCGGTCTACCCAGCGCCGCGGGTAGGTCGTGACGAGGTCGAGAACGTTGTCGATGCCGAACTCCGTCAGCGCTAATTTCTTTTTCTCGCCGACACCCTTGAGAATGTCGACATCGAATCCCGCGAGTTCGCGAAGGGTGATTGGCGCCGTCAAATGGGGTTCGATTTCTAGTTCGATTACTCCACGCCGAACAAATACGGGTACAACGGTTGGCCGCCTAGATGCACTTCGACCTCAACATGATCATGATGCTCGGAGACAAATGCAATAATTTCTTCGGTCATGCGGGCCGTGGCATCCACGCCGGTGATAATCGTCAGCAACTCGCGTCCGAGATCTGTGATCAGGTGATCGAGTAACAAAGTTGCCGCGGCAACAACGGTCGACCCAATGGCGACAACGCCATCGCCTCGCACGAGGCCGATCCAGTCGCCGCTATGTACATTGCCAGCATCGGTCTTGGTATCGCGCACGGCCTGCGTAACTTCGCCCGTGGCCACGCTGTGCGCGGAGTTGCTCATATTCGCAAAGTTTTCTTGCGCACTAGCTTCTGGGTCGTAGAACACTAGCGCGGCGAGCGCCTCCGGCATCGAGCATGTCGGTACTACGCGAACGTCTTTGCTCGTGAGCGCGTTGATCTGGTTGGCCACGGGGATAATGTTCTTGTTGTTCGGGAGGATGATCACATACTCGGCGTTCATGTGTTCGACCGCATCGAGTAACTCGGCAGTGCTGGGGTTCAGAGTCTGCCCGCCGGTAACGACTCCCTGCACTCCCATTTGACCGAACAACTCGGCGAGACCGTCGCCGCTGCAAACGGCTACGACCGCGCAATTAACTGGCGGCAACCCGGCAATTGCGGCGTGCTTATGGCCGGCACCGTGACCCGCTGCCACTCCGTCAACTACAACGCCGTGAGTTGCTTCGCGAGCTAGATGCTCTTCGGCCATCTCTTCGAACAAATCGGTGACCCGTATTCGATACGGCAGCCCGCCGAGTTGCAGCGGAACTTCAATCGCCGCGCCGATGTCGTTGGTGTGAATGTGGCAGTTGTAAACACCTTCGCCGCCGACTACGACAATTGAGTCGCCGATTGCTCCCCATCCGTTTTTAAATTCTCTGGCCTTGTCATCCGCGAGGTTCATCAGAAACATCACCTCGTAGCGCAATTCGCTGACGTCGACCGTGCCGTCTGTGGCGTTGCGGTGCGCGACCGCCTCAAGTTGGTCTGCCGTCGGACCATCTATGAATTCTGGCTCTGGCAGCGGATCGCCGTCGACAATATGCACTGCCGAATCCATGAACAGCATGAAGCCTGCGCCACCTGCATCGACGACGCCAGCATCTTTGAGCACGGCGAGTTGCTCAGGAGTATTGGCGAGCGCCGAACGACCGGCTGCGCGCGCAACGCGCAGCATCGTGGCAAGCGTTGCGCCGTCGGCTGCGGCTCGCTGTGCGGCATCGGCGGTTTCGCGCACAACTGTAAGGATCGTTCCCTCGATTGGTCTGAGCACGGCCTCGTAGGCGGCGTTCGAAGCGGCCTTAAGCGCCGCCGCAACTTTGGGCGCCCCAGCAACGCCTGCAGTGCGCAGAGTCGACGCAAGACCGCGCAAGATTTGACTCAAGATTACGCCACTGTTGCCGCGCGCGCCCATTAGTGAGCCGTGGCTGATCGCCTCGCAGGTTGGTTCAATTGCTGTATCTGCTCCGTCTAATTCGGCAACCACGGCGTCGAGAGTGCGAGCCATGTTGGTGCCCGTGTCGCCATCGGGAACGGGGTAGACGTTGAGGCGATTGATGCCTTCTTGATGTCGGCGCATTGTGTCGCGGAATGCAATCACAGTGTGACGTAGGGCATCCGCCCCGAAATGCTCTAGTACAGGCACAGGTAAAGAGTACCCAAAGTGGTGGTTAACGCACCGATCTGACATGATTTATCAAGCACAAATCTGGGCGCAGTCGCATCACGGAGGTTCGGCATCATGCAGGGAGTCATCAAGGCCTACGACCCAGCGACCGGAGACGGCGTTATTTTATGTGACAGCAACCTCGCCGAGTACGAACTCGCCACGAATGCTCTCGATGGATCGATCTTTCGAATGTTGCGCCAGGGTCAGAGAGTGGTCTTCATTTTGGATGGCGGCGGACGCGCCACGCAGTTGCGCCTAGGTTCTGAACGTGACATGCAAACGCCAGGTCACTGATGGGTGCGCCAACTTCCAATTCGGCTCTCGTTAAATGGGTGGACGACTGGGCAATGACCTTGCAGCCGGCGCGAATTCATTGGTGCGACGGCAGCGAGGACGAATACGTAAAGCTGTGCGCGGAGTTGGTCGGCGCCGGCACGTTTGTAAAACTCGACGAGGGCAAGCGACCGAACAGTTACTGGGCTCACAGCGATCCGGGCGACGTCGCGCGCGTCGAAGATCGCACCTTCATCTGTTCGAAAGACAAGATCGACGCCGGGCCAACAAACAACTGGCGAGAGCCTGGCGAAATGCGCGCCGAGTTGACGACGCTGTTAACTGGAGCGATGCGCGGTCGCACGATGTATGTAGTGCCGTTTTCGATGGGGCCGCTCGGGTCGCGGATCGCCCACATCGGCGTGCAACTAACCGACAGCGCATACGTCGCCACGAGCATGCGCATCATGACGCGCATGGGCGCTGGCGCTCTCGAGGCGCTAGGCAACAGTCAGTGGGTGCCGTGCGTGCACTCGGTTGGCGCGCCGCTAAGCCCGGGCCAGGCAGACTCGGCGTGGCCGTGCAACCCCGATAACAAATACATCGTGCACTTCCCCGAGACACGCGAGATCTGGAGCTACGGCTCGGGTTATGGCGGCAACGCCCTGCTCGGCAAAAAGTGTTTCGCGCTGCGCATCGCGTCTGTAATGGCTCGCGACAATGGCTGGCTCGCAGAACACATGCTGATTTTGAAACTGACCGATCCAAGCGGTGCGCATAAGTACATCGCGGCCGCGTTTCCATCCGCCTGCGGAAAAACGAACTTGGCAATGTTGGTGCCGACGATTGCGGGATGGAAGGCCGAGACTATTGGCGACGACATTTGCTGGATGAAGTACGGCGACGACGGTCAATTGTACGCGATCAACCCAGAGGCAGGTTTCTTTGGCGTCGCCCCGGGCACGGGCTACGACACCAATAACAACGCGATGCACACGCTCTGGGGCAATTGCTTGTTCACGAATACAGCGCTGACATCGGACGGCGACGTGTGGTGGGAAGGAATGTCAAACGACAAACCGGCGCACGCCACAGACTGGCGCAATCAACCATGGACACCCGAGTCCGATACGCCCGCCGCGCACCCCAACGCGCGTTTCACCGCACCAGCTGCGCAGTGCCCGTCGATTGCACCAGAGTGGCAAGACCCCAATGGTGTACCGATCTCGGCAATATTGTTCGGTGGTCGCAGGCGCACAACGGTGCCGCTAGTTACGCAATCATTTGACTGGGAACACGGCGTGTTCTTGGGCTCGATCATGGCGTCTGAAACAACGGCTGCAGCGGGCGGCGCCGTCGGCAAGTTGCGATTTGACCCGATGGCGATGTTGCCGTTTTGTGGCTACAACATGGGCGATTACTTCAAGCATTGGCTGAGCGTCGGCACCAAAACCTCGAGCGACAAATTGCCGCAAATATTTTTCGTCAACTGGTTTCGACGCAACGCCGAGGGCCGTTTCTTGTGGCCTGGCTACGGCGAGAACAGCCGCGTGTTGAAGTGGGTGTTCGAACGCATCACCGGTGCGGCCGCCGCTGTCAAGACACCGATCGGACTTCTGCCAACTGCTGGCGCGCTCGACATGCAGGGACTCAATGTTGCCTCCAGTGACATGGAGACGTTGCTCAGTGTGGACCGTCAGGGATGGAGCGACGCTGTGCCGCAGATTCGCGAGCATTACGCGGCGTTTGGTGATCGCCTGCCGTCGCAACTCGCAGATTCACTCGACGCGCTCGAACGATCGCTCGCCTAGTCTTTAGGCGACATTGCCGACCAAGATCGCCCGAATGGCGAGGCCCATAATGAAAAAACTGCCAAAGCCGTAAAGCAAGTAGACGCGGCTCTTTAGTTGCGCGCGGTACGAATAGATAATCGCGATCGCAATTATCGCCACGAAACCGTAGAACGCGTGAAATTGCGGAAACTCGCGCTTGTCGCGGTTGACCATCAGAACTCCCATAGCCACCTCGACGAACACGGTGACTTGCGCGAGAGCCATGTACCACCACAACGCGCGAGTGCGCATCGAGACAATTTTGTGCGCGGCCAGCGCCCAGATGCCCGCGAGAGCGTTGGCGACTACAACTATCCACGCCCATTGAGTGTGCAAGTCGAGGAGCGTTTGCGAGTTCACGGTGATCAATAACCTATCTGATCAGCGTGTCGGCCTCGCGACCGCCCTCGATGAATGCGAGCACGCCATCGTCGCCGATGTCGACAACTGTTACAGAACAATTGTCGAGGCTAAGAATTACCAAACGATCGTCGCCAAGCGACGCGCCGACCACAGCGTTGATGGCGATGAAGTGACTGAACACGACAGCGTCCGACTCGATGTCCCGCAAGAAAGCGATTAGCCCGTCACGATAATCTCTATACCGAGGCTCAAGCGCCGACCAAGTGCCAGACATCGCGGCGCGCAACCACTCCGTGCGCTCACCCATCGCCGCGCCATGTGGCGACGGGATCTCTCTGACCGAATTGCTAATCTCTGCGGTTGTCGACCAGGCCTCGCACAAGGGCAGCGAAGTTTG
>JAYTUM010000150.1:0-6244 GCA_043744575.1 Acidimicrobiales bacterium
ACTATCTGAAGGCGCACGCGGTCGACATAGAAATGAATGCGGATGTCTCCACACGCGATGTGTGGTTCGGCATATACGGTTTCACCGTTCCAATCGATGGCGTAGTCGTCGCTAAATCGATGCTTTGCCGTATCCGAGATACCGTCCCGAAAACCCGATAACCGCTGCCGAAGGTGAATTTCCAACATGTGTACTGGAATCAATCCGCTTTTAAGACGTGATGCCACGTCGTTCAACGCGAGGAGACTTTCGAGAACGCGCTTTCCGTTTTGAGTTTGCAAGTTGTCTGACGACGTCTTACTGCGCTCATGAAAGGTCAGGTTCGAGCAAAGTTGCAGCCCGCGTGAGACAGCTTCCCTTGGTGTGCGCGGCACACCCAAGCCCTGTTGATCTAGATATCCAGCGAGTCGATCGTTGGCTTTGTCCTTCTCTTCGACTAGCCCAGCGTTCATTAGGTCCGTGTACTTGATATTTTCCATCAACTCGTCTTGCGTGATCGTGAGGTCATCAATTTGTTGCTGCAGCGACGTATTCCGAGACTCAAGCTCGGCAACACGCGGGTCTGGCGCCGCCGGCAGTGTTATTGCTACTTCTACTCGTGATGGCTTTGGAGCTACGGGCGCCGCGGAAATTAGTGGCCTTGCTGGCGGCGTCGAACCCGTGGCTCCAGTCGTGCGCTGACCAATCTTTGGCGGCACGATTACCGGAGATATCGAGGCTGTCGCGGCCTCGATCAGAGGCACGATCACGTGCTGAGCGTCTTTATCAAATATCTGCAGTGGGGGTTGCGACGCCGGCCAAATGATTGTGATCGCCTCCGGAGTTAGAAGCTTTTCGCCGCGATAATCGTTGAACGCCTTCGCAGCGTCGGCGGTTGTCAAGTGAAATACGTGGGCGATCCCGATTAGCACGCCGCCGAGATCGACTGTTGCAAGCGCGCTTGAGACGCGGCCCAGTGTTTGCTCGATCACGATCGGTAGCTGCCGGCGTGGGGCATCGCCGAACGCGGCTAAGGCCTGGCCCTGCACGCCTTCGGTTACCAAGTGAACTTGACCGTCAATTAATTGCTCGGCGTCGCGCACCTTGAGCTGGTTGGCGGCTTGTTCACACAATTTCTCGAGGGCAGGGTTCGGCAACGAAAGTTTGCGGCGCGGCAGCACGGCTGTTCCGGTCGGGCGCAATATCCTGTGCACCTCGAAGATCAGCCTGCTGTCCAAGATCGCAACTGTTACTTGGGTTTGGTAGATGGCGGCGTTGTTCTTGTCGGTCTCGCTGATCTCGACACGAAACACCGGGTCCTCTGCGCCTTCGCGAACGCGCACTCGCGTAGTCGTCGGCCTGGTGTCGTACGGATACGCTTTCGCCAGCCAATCGGAGACCGAATCAACCAACGAGTCACGTGTCGCCGCCGTGAATACCTTTGTGGTCAGCGACATTGCGTAGGTGGTCAGCATCGCACTAGACGATATCCGTCCCTACCTCACGCGCCTTTCACCCGACCAAAGGCGGTGAGATCAGCAGGTCTATGAACTAGTTTTGTCAGGTGGAATTTCAAAATGCGCTGGCGGTTTGGGCCAGCACACTCTCTATTTCTTTCATGTGGCCACAAGTGTTTCGGGTGTTGCGCAAGAAAACCGTCGAGGGAATCTCAGTTGTTGGCACTATTCATGGTTTTGCGGGCTCGCTGCTGTGGTCTATCTATGGAATACGGGCTGGCGAGTGGTTCGTGGCGCTTCCCAACGCGGTCACCATGTTCGCACTCGGGTTCGTCATCTCGGCACAGGTCTGGTACAAGGCGGCGCGGCTCAATTTTGTTCTGGTAAGCCAGCTAAGCGTTCTAACAATTGGGATTGCTGCGGCCTTGAGTTCTAAAAGTGCGATCGGTTTGGTTGCAGTTACAATCGGCGGCACGGCGATAATCCCGCAAACAATTCGTTCGGCGCGTACAAGTCACCAAGTTGGATTGTCCGCGACAACGTACGCGTTGATCTCTATCGGCTCAATTTCGTGGGGCGTTTACGGTTCGTTGATCGAAGACCCATTCGTAGTTACGCCCAATATTTTGATTGTTCCGTGCGCGCTCTTTATCAGCGTGCGCGCGATTGTTTCACATCGCCGCTACGGCAGCGTCACCGACGCTGTCACCGTGCCAGCACGTTGATGCGCGGCCGTGATCGTTACCGCGTCGCCGCGCTTTCCGCGCACCAGCCAAGAGTGCAGCGCGCGATCGGGTGTGCCGTCTGATTTGGCATCGCCATTAACCGCAAATGCCGCCCGACCGAACAGTTGACCAAGTTTCACCCGCGAGCCACCCTCGATCGGTGTTGCCCCCGCGATGTCTAGGGTTATCGGCAACACGATCTTGTGGTTTTTGGCCCACGCTGTGACCTCGGTATTTAGCCAACCAGTGTTGGCGATCCCGACGCGAACCTTCCACACGTCGCCGCCGAGCGACTCGGCTTCGGCGAGCTTAATCTCGAGTCGTGGTGACGCTAGTGCTTGATACAGCGCAAACCTGACGTGTGGTTCAACCTCGGCGCGCAACTTTGATGCTGGGGCGTTGATCCATGTTCTGAACATGTCGCAACCGCCGATCTCGATTTTGCCGAGTTGCGGGTGATCGAAACGCCTCCACGCCGAATACGAACCCGGCGCATGCGTGTCTGTCCATCTACAGACTGCGATTTCCTGCTCTGGCGTTGGCCCGAGATACCAAATCGTAGTCGGCGAGTGCTCGCCAGTGGCGGCGAAGATGATGTCCCAAAATTCGGTTGTCCACGAGTACACGCCGACATGCTCATATGCCCAGTCGTCGCCAGCGCCGCTCATCGTGTCGTTCTTATCCCACGTCAGGTGTTCGAACACCGAGTGCGCCGGGTAAGTAGTCAGTTGTTCTGCAACCTTGCCGAGTTCGTCGTATACCCAAATGTCTTGTCGAGGCATCGAAGAGTCGGGGCGGGTGCTGCTCGGTCGCAACATAAACCCACCGGCGGTGTGAAACGCGTTGTAACCGCAGACGTTTGTGCGCGCGCTCACAGCGCGCACAAGCGCATCAATTTCTGGCTCAGACATCGGGTGGTCGCCAGATCCGAGGACGGCGGTTCCCCAGCCGGCCGGGAAATTGCGATTGAGGTCAAGCCCCGATGGATCGCGCGGTTGCGGAATCGTAAAGCCGTCGTAGTTTGCAATCAAACCTTCGTCAAGCAGGCGGTATCTCGTTTTAGAGTCGGCTTCGCCAGTCGGGCTAACGCGAATCATCACTCGCGGTTCGTGTTCGTGTTCAACCCACGCCCCGTCTGGGTCGGCGATGCGCATCGTTAACACGCGGCCGTCGCCGTCGATGTCTTGCACGCTCAGGCCGGGCCAGCGATGACCGTCACGCCATGGCCACGACCGCACGCTCGAGCGGTGATACAGCGGGGTATCGAGAAGTGCGTCCTCGACTCCGTCCGGATTTACCCGTGGCGCAACGTAGAAAGTTCGGGTTCGCAATGCCTCGGTGACCTGCGTGTCGCGGCCGAACTCGCTTGTCAAATAGTGCAAAACGTGCAACGCGGCGACCCCACCAGTGACCTCGGTGGCGTGAATATTGGCGTCGATCCAGTGCGCTGGTTTGGTGTCGTGCGAACCAGAAGACGTATCGGTGACCGTCGCCACCAGCAAGTCGCGACCCTTGTGTGATTTGCCGTAAGACTCGATGGACACAAGCGTCGGGTATGTTTTGGCGAGATTTTGCAGCCACTCGACCATCTCGTCGTAGCGAAGAAAGCGGTCAAAGTTGTATTGCCGAAGGGAATCCATTTCAAAAACATACACTCTTTAGTAGGAGTCTCAGAACAGTATTGGAGCCGCCGTAATGCCGCATACGCCAGTTTTCGAACACGCTAAGGGCAAGTGGCGCCCGCGTTGGCGCGGACGAATTCATGCCATCGCAGTGGGTCTAGTTGTGCCAGCCGGTATTGCCCTCATTGTGCTGACGCCCCCAGGTTTGGCGCGCTTCGCCGTCATTATCTATGTGGCTTCTCTCGTTGCATTATTTGCTAGTTCGGCCTCATATCACCTGTTCACGCGTTCGATTCGCGCGCAACGCATGATGCGCCAAATTGATCATGCGATGGTCTACGTATTGATAGCTGGCACATACACGCCGCTGTGTTTGATCGCGCTGCCGCGGCACATTGGTATTCCGTTTCTGATCGCGATTTGGTGCGTTGCGGCGGTCGGCATGGGTTTCAAGATCGCGTGGAAGGCGCCGAAGTTCACTGGTGCGCTGTATCTAATTATCGGGTGGGCCGTGCTCGCCATTATTCCCATCGCGTATCACCGCGCTGGCGGCACGAGCATTTTGTTGTTTGCCATCGGCGGAGTTTTGTACACGGTTGGAGCGATCTTGTTTTACCTGCAACGCCCGCGCTTGAAGCCGCTCGTGTTTGGTTACCACGAGTTGTGGCACGTGTGCACGGTTGCCGCGGGGGCATTGCAATTCGCCGGCGTTGGGATCCTCGTCGCCAGGTATGCCTGAACTGCTCGCATCGGTGCTCCAGCCGAATCTAGAATCACTGCACCGTTTGGTCCTTCCAGCAACTAGTCTGAACCCGACTCGGATTGATGATTAGAAGCGCATATGGCTTGTGAACTTGATCCGTCGTCGGGTCGCTAGCTCAGTTGGTAGAGCAACGGACTTTTAATCCGCAGGTCCAGGGTTCGAGCCCCTGGCGACCCACTTAATCGCGGTTTTCGGCGATTTACTGCAAAACTTTGAGCGGAGATGACTACTCGAACGATGTCTGACCATATCGATTTATCAATCACGGGCATGTCTTGCAACGCCTGTGCGATGACGATCGAGAAGAGCCTCAATTCGCTAGCTGGCGTTGAGGCCACAGTAAATTTTTCGGGCGAGTCGGCCCGAGTCGTCTTTGACGCCAGTGCTATTGATGCCGACAAATTGATGGCGGCAGTTGCATCTTTGGGTTATGTCGCGCGATTGCTCGAAGATATGACGCCCGACATGCTCGACGCCGAATTGCGTGAGCGCGTGGCGATGCTCAAGACCAGACTCACGGTCAGCGCCATTCTGGCAGTCCCCGTTGCGCTTGTATCGATGTTTACCTTTTTGCAGTTCTCCGACTGGCAGTGGTACGCACTGGCTTTATCAACGCCTGTAATCACGTGGGGGGCGTGGCCGTTTCATCGCTCCGCGCTGATGAACGCGCGCCATCGCACCACGACAATGGACACACTAATTTCGCTTGGCGTCGTCGCCGCCACAACTTGGTCGGTATGGGCGCTGGTTTATGGTGAAGTCACAACGCGCGCGACAATGAGCGGCATGGGCGGCGGCCTGCACGTGTACTTCGAGGTCGCGGTATCTGTGACCGTGTTCTTGCTGGCTGGCAGGTACTTTGAAGCCCGCGCCAAACGCACAGCTGGCGACGCACTGCGCGCATTGCTGGCGCTCGGCGCACGCAGCGCCACTATTTTGCGTGACGGTCAGGAAGTTGTGATCGATGCAGCGCTAATAAAGGTCGGCGATTTGATCATTGTGCGCCCAGGTGAGATCATCGCTGCAGACGGGATCGTCAATGAGGGTGCATCCACCGTCGACGCATCGATGCTGACTGGCGAAACCCTGCCGGTCGATGTCGCGATCGGTAGCAAGGTGACCGGAACTACTGTCAACCTGTCGGGGAGAATTGTCGTGCTGGCGAGGCGTGTCGGTGCAGACTCGACATTTGCGAAGATGACCAAACTCGTGCGCGACGCTCAATCGACTAAGGCTCCGGTCCAGAAACTCGCCGACCGCGTGAGCAGCGTATTCGTGCCGACGGTAATTGTCTTGTCGCTGATCACGTTTGTCGCCTGGTACTGGTTGAGCAACGACATCGATCGTCTCACCAATGCTTTCACCGCCGCCGTTTCGGTGCTGATTATTGCTTGCCCTTGCGCGCTCGGTCTAGCCACGCCGACGGCCTTGATGGTCGGCAGCGGCCGAGCCGCGCAAATGGGAATCGTTATCAAGGGCGTCGATGTTTTGCAGGGCACACGTCGCATTGACACAGTCGTGTTCGATATGACGGGCACAGTGACGAAGGGTGTGATGCAACTTATCGATGTTGTCTGCGCCACGACGGCGACTCGCGCCGAGGTTTTGCAAAACGCTGGCGCGCTCGAGTTTGCCAGCGATCACCCGATAGCCAAGGCGATCGCGACTGTTGCCAAGCAAGAACTGGGAAATCTGCCG
>JAYTUM010000151.1:0-1630 GCA_043744575.1 Acidimicrobiales bacterium
TAGATCTCGCATTCCGCGTTGCAGAACTAATTCGCAGCAATAATTAGTGTCCATGAGGGCATTCGATTTGTTGCGGCAGTGGCCCGCGCCCAACATCGCCGCCGCGGTCATCGACAACAACGATCAATTGCATATTTACGGCAACACCTCGATGGTATTTCACATAACTTCGATCTCCAAGGTGATGACCGCGTGGGCAGCCTTGATCGCTGTCGAAGATGGTTCTGTCAGCCTCAAAGACCCCGTCGGCCAGGAAGGTTGCACGCTGCGACACCTTCTCAGCCACGCGGGCGGTTACGGCTTCAGCAAGTCTGACGCGCTAATTTCTCCTGAGCGCAAGCGCGTGTACTCAAACTCGGGCTACTTTATGATCGCCCAGCATGTGGCCGTCGCGACGCAATTTGAATTCGCCGATTTTCTTCGCGAGGCCGTGTTCTCTCCTTTGTTAATGACCAGCGCATACCTCGACGGCAACGCGGCCAAGGATGTGTACTGCAACATCGACGATATGGCCAGGTTTCTCGCCGAAATGCGCCGCCCAACGCTTATTGCGCGCGACACATTTTTGGACGCCACGTCTTCGCAATTTCCAAACCTCAGCGGCGTCGTGCCCGGTTTCGGTCACTTCAACCCGTGCAGCTGGGGACTCGGCCCCGAGTTGCGCGCCAGCAAGTCGCCGCACTGGACAGCCACTCGCAACAGCTCGTCTACATACGGGCACTTCGGCGGGTCAGGAACCTTCGCCTGGGTCGACCCCGTTGCCAACGTTGCCTGCTGCGCTTTCACCGACCTCGCCTTCGACACTTGGGCGCGCGAGGCATGGCCCGTGTTCGGCGACGCGGTGCTCGAAGAATTGGGGCGGTAACAGGTTCCATGAGCAACGCGACAAACGCAACATCTAATACGAAAACAATCGAGCAACAACACCGCGGCGACCTGTTGCTGTTGCTGACCTGCTCATTTGGCACCGCATCTGCTAATAGCGTGATCTTTGCCGTGCTCGGCGACCTGCAAGACGCGTATCACTTTGCTCCAGCGGGCCTGGGCTTCATCGCTGGCAGCGGATTTTTGACGGGGCTGCTCGTGCAACTGTTCATCTCGCCGTACGCCGACCGCGGTTACTCGAAGCGACTAATAGTCATCGGCTTGATGCTGGCAGGCATCGGCTCGGTGCTCTTCGCAACGGGCGACAACCTGGTGCGATTCATTTTCGCGCGCGCCGTCGTGGGCTCGTCATTTGGTTTCGTATTTCCCGCCGTGCGCGCGATCGCCGCCAACCTTGACCCGCAGCGCGGCGGCGAGCGCCTCGGTAAAGTTGCCTCGGTTGAACTTCTCGGTTTCGTCATCGGGCCGCTACTCGGCGGCATTCTTATCGATCCGATCGGGATCTCGTCAACTTTTTTGGTATTCGGCGCGGTGGCTCTGGCGATAACAATTTTCGTCGCGCCGCGAAAATTTCCGACGCTCGTGATTAGCAGAGAGTCCAACCGTCCGAGCCTCGAGTTGTTGCGACACCCGCGCATTGTCGTGGCCGTACTTGTAGTGATGGCGATTCAGTTACCGATCGGCATTTACGATGCACTTTGGGATCGCTACCTCACCGATTTGGGCGGTGGCAACATGATGGTCG
>JAYTUM010000152.1:0-6216 GCA_043744575.1 Acidimicrobiales bacterium
CTCTTGTGCAGGCGCATCGATTGTCGCGGCGGGCCAGCTAGTCGCAAAGAGCGCATTAGGCGCTGCGACTCGCGCATCTCGTCGTCGTCGTAGTCGGCAAAGTCTTTGTGGCGGAGCGTTTCGGCAGCCGAGAAGCGCATCGTGATGCTGGGCTCGTTGCGATCGCGATCCTGGTTATCATTTTCGGCTTCGTCGCCGTCATCGAGCAGAAGAGTGACATTGATCGGGTCTGACTCTGGCGATGGTGCGTCGCCAGAGCGCTGCTCCCAAAAGACGGCGAAGGCTGCATTGAAAACCGGTCGGTCTTCGGCGCGACGCACCAGCGTGGTGTGCGCCGCCCAATAGACATCGTCGCGGTTGGTGATGCCCATCACATCGAGTGCCTGCACGAATGTGAGCACCGAATCGAGCGGCACGACTAGTCCCGCCACGCGCAACAACCTGGCGAATGCCACCGCCATGTCTTCTGACTGCGAGACGACTGTCGCTGGCATTAGATTGCGCTCATTTGTTGCGGACCAACTAGTGCTGGCGCAACCCGCGCTCAAAGGCTTGCTTCACCAGAATGCCGACGCCCTGTTCGCGCACGCGCTCGTGGTCTTCGCGGTACTTGAGCACGGCGCCGAGTGTCGACTCGACCACGCCGTCGTTTAGTTCGCGCACACCGAGCGTGCCAAGTGCAGTTGCCCAGTCGATCGTCTCGGCGACACCCGGCGGCTTGTACAAATTCATTTCCCGCAATGCTTCGACGGCGCCGGCAACTTGGCGGGCTAGCGACTCTGCAACTTGGGGCACGCGGGTGCGCACGATGCTGACTTCGCGCTCGAAGTCTGGGTGATCGACCCAGTGGTACAAACAGCGACGCTTGAGCGCGTCGTGCACATCGCGCGTGCGATTCGAGGTGAGGATCACGATGGGGGGAGTCTTGGCGCGAAATGTGCCAAGTTCTGGAACCGTGATCTGAAAGTCTGAGAGCACCTCGAGCAGGTATGCCTCGAACTCGTCGTCGGCGCGGTCGATCTCGTCGATCAGCAGAACCGGTGGCGGGCCATCGCGGTGATCGATGGCGCGTAACAGCGCGCGACGAATTAAGAAGCGTTCGTTGTACAACTCGTTTTCTAACAGTGCGGTCGCCTTAGATGCTGCCTCTCCAGAGGCTTCTGCGGCGCGCAGGTGCAACAACTGTCGCGAATAATCCCAGTCGTAGACTGCCTGCGACGAATCGATGCCCTCGTAGCACTGCAGGCGAATTAATTCGCCACCCGTCATTGACGACAAAACCTTGGCAAGCTCTGTTTTGCCAACGCCGGCCTCGCCCTCGAGCAGCAACGGTCGCTTTAGTGACAAGGCGAGAAAAACTGCAGTGGCCAAGCCGTCGTCGGCGAGGTATTGGTGGGCGGCGAGTTGGCTGCGAACATCGGCGACGGAGGCCAAGGATCCTGATTTGGCGTCGCCCATAGCGGTCAAGGCTACGGGCTATTTGGCTAGTGGCTAAGACCGCACGGCTAGAACCGCCGAACGGTGACAAGAGCGGTAGCCGTGGACTAGCGTTTCGCCGTGGACCTGGGCATCTCGAAGCGCACTGCGGCCGTTGCGGCAGCTACCGCCGGGCTCGGTTTCGCCAGCGCCGCGGCCCTTGCCAACGAGGGCGTGCGCGTCGCAATTTGCGGTCGTAATGCCGAGCGTGTTGCGGCGGCAACGAAAAAAATTGGCCACGACTGCGTCGGTATCGTCGCCGATGTCTCGACCCAAGATGGTGGGGCCGAGTTCGTGCGCCAGGCGATTGCCGCACTCGGACACATTGACATTTTGGTAACCAACGGCGGCGGGCCAGCCGCCGGCAATTTTGCGACCACACCCAGCGACGGGTACATCAAAGGGTTGCAGCAGAGCCTGTTGTCTGTCGTCGGCATGTGCACGGTGGCCGTGCCACAGATGCAGTTGCGCGGTTGGGGTCGGGTGGTGGCGATAACTTCGTTGGCCGCGCGCCAGCCGATGGCGAACTTGATTTTGTCGAACACTGCGCGCGCAGGAGTTACTGGATACTTAAAAACCGTGGCGCGCGAAGTCGCGGCAGATGGCGTAACGGTAAACACGGTGCAGCCAGGCACGCACCTCACAGATCGCATCACTCAGTTGTACGGGGCGACACCCGATGTGGCAACGCTGGACATTCCCGCTGGAGTGATCGGCGACCCCGCCGATTTTGGGGCGACCGTCGCTTACCTTTGCGGCGAGCAGGCCAAATACATCACAGGCACGAGCATCCAAATCGACGGCGGATCGTACGCAGGATTACTGTAAGCGGATGATTCAGCATGTTGTTGCCTTTTCGTGGAACGAATCTGTGCCGGCGAATCATTCGCAAACTTGCGTGGACGTCTTAATGAAGATGTCCGGGCAGATTGACAGTATTCGCGAGTACCGCTGCGGTGCGAATCTCGGCGTATCTGCCGCGGCTAACGCCGACTTCGTCGTCGTCGCTACCTTTGACGATGTCGAGGGCTGGCGCAAGTACGACGAGTTCCCGCTTCACGAAGAGATTCGAGCCCAGTACTTTAAGCCGTACATCGCCACGCGCATGGCCGCGCAGTTCAGTTTCTAGGCGCGTTTCCTGCGCGGCAATGTATTACGGGTTTCCCACTTTTTGGCCAGCCACATCGCCAGCGCGACATATAGCCAACCGGCTAGCACATCGCTGACATAGTGCTCGCCGAAATACACGAGGCACAGCGCCATGCTCGCCGGCAAGATCAGCGCGAAGCCGCGAAACCATTTGGGCATCTGGTGCCAAAAAAAAACGACAACGAATAATGCGAACGCGGCGTGCAGCGAAGGCATTGCCGCGACGGGATTGGTGATCGCGGCGCCGCGCTCAAACACCTTCGAGACCGTGTGCAAGCCCATCTTGCTCCAGCCTCGCGCGGTGATGCGCTTCAGTGGCTCGGTGTATCCTTCGCGCGCGGCCATCCACGGCGGCGCGACGGGGAAGACAACGTAAGTGGCGACGCCGCCGAGCAACAAAATTGCGAGACGGCGCATGTATTGAACCCACCGCTCGCGGTTCTTGATCCACAGGTAGATGGCTGCGCCGATGGGCACGATGAAATGCGTCATGTAGGTCACCGCAAACGGGTATTCGTACCACGCCAGATCGGGCGAGACATTTAGGTGTTGCTGCAACCAGATGTTGGGGTTGACACCGAAGAAGAGTTCCCGATCGATACCGCGGGCGATCGTGAAATCAACCGGACGGCCGAGTTGATCGGCGAGCCCGCGGCTGTAATCGTAGGCAAATAGGAGTCCGGCAAAGATCGACCAGTCCTTGAGCATCTGCCACTGCGCGGCCAATGGCTTGCCGAAATTGGCAAAAGCGAACGCGGCAAGTATCCAAGAAACTATGGCGACACGATCTGTCGGAAGGCCGAAGTGAGAAGTCGACCAAGCGAACAGCGAGACATAGATCGTCAACGAGACGATGCGCGTGCGCCGCGGGTAGCCGCGAAGAATTTTTAGAATGCGCAGTGCTACTTAGACGCGTCCTCGAGGGCACGGCGAACCAAAACCTTGGCCAAGTGCACGCGATAATCCCTGGTGGCGTTGAGGTCATCTTGCGGCGAGGCCTCTGCCGAAGCGAGGTCGGCGGCGTCTGCCACGGAGGCCCCCTTGGCTAGCGCAGAGCTAACGCTGGTTGCCAAGATTGGCGTCGAGCCCATGTTCACGAGGGCCACTCCAGAGCCATCCTTGCTGCGCCAGGCAGCGACGCCGACGATGGCCCAGTCTTGCGCGCGACGGTTGAACTTCTGAAAGCCCCAGCCCGCGCCCGTGATTTTAGGTACGCGAATTTCGGTGAGGATCTCGTCCGGCTTCAGTGCGCTTTCCAGAAATCCCTTATAGAAATCTTTAGCGGCAATTTCGCGCTCACCGTTCGGGCCGACAGCGATATAGGTCGCCCCGAGCGCGAGAGTTGTCGCCGGTAGGTCGCTGGCAGAGTCGGCGTGGGCGAGGGAGCCGCCAATTGTGCCGCGGTGGCGCACTTGAGCGTCGCCAACTTGGGCGGCCGCGTGGGCGAGTAGCGGCACGTGTTGCTTTAGCAGTGCCGAGTTCTCGATGTCCATGTGTCGAGTCAGTGCGCCAATAGAGATGTGGTTGCCCTCGTCCTTGATATAGGAGAGGTCCTTGATCCGGCCGATGTCAATCAACATCGTCGGCTGAGCGAGACGCAACTTCATGAGTGGGATCAGACTGTGGCCGCCAGCGAGAAACTTGGCCTCATCGCCGTACTGGGTAATTAGCGCGACCGCCTCTTGCGCCGAAGATGCTCTCTTGTAATCAAATGCTGCAGGTATCACGGTGGTGCCCCTTTGTATCGCTCTGGTCGTTTTGCTCTGGTTACTGCTTTGAACTTGCTGCTTGGATTGCGAGCCAGACGTTCTTTGGTGACGCCGGCATGTCCATGTGGGTGATACCGAGCCCAGACAGCGCGTCGACGACGGCGTTCATCACGGCTGGCGCGGCGCCGATCGTGCCCGCTTCGCCGATGCCCTTGACTCCGAGTTGATTTGTCGGCGAAGGCGTGACGGTGAACGAAGTTGTAATTGACGGTACGTCGCTCGCGGCAGGCACAAGGTACTCCGCCAAAGTGCCGTTCTTGAGGTTTCCATCACTGTCGTGAACGGCCTCTTCGAATAGCGCTTGAGCGAGCCCCTGCACCACTCCGCCGTGCACTTGACCTTCAACAATCAACGGGTTGATCTGCACGCCGCAATCGTCGACCGCGACGTACTTGAGCACGTCGACCTTGCCGGTTTCGATGTCGATCTCGAGCACGCAGATGTGCGTGCCGAACGGCCACGAAAAATTCGGCGGGTCGTAGGTGTACTGAGCTTCAAGGTTCGGCTCGAGACCGTCTGGCAAATTGTGTGCCGTAAATGCGGCGAAGGCAAGCGCCGCCATCGGCACCGCGCGGTCCGGCGAACCTTTGACGCTGAACACTCCGCCAGCGAACTCGAGGTCATCGGCCGAGCACTCAAGTTGGTGGGCAGCAATCAGGCGGGCCTTGTCGATTACCTTGTCGCACGCGCCGGCGATCGCAACGCCGCCAACCGGCAATGAGCGCGAGCCGTAGGTGTCGAGGCCAAGTGGCGCGATCGCCGTGTCGCTGTGCAACACATCGATGTCCTCCACTGGGATGCCAAGTTTTTCTGAGGCGATCATCGCCCAGCTTGTCTCGTGACCCTGGCCGTGCGGTGAGGTTCCGGTCACAACTTGCACCTTGGCGGTCGGCAAGACGCGAACCGTCGCTGATTCCCACCCGCCGGCGCTGTAGTTCAGCGATGCCAAAACTCGTGATGGAGCGAGGCCACACATCTCGAAGTAACTGACCATGCCGATGCCGAGCCGTTTTTTTGCTCCAACAACGTTTTGTTCGGCCTGTTTGGCACGGATGCCGGCATAATCGGCGAGAACTACCGCCTTCTCCGCTGCCAAGATGTGATCACCCGAGTCATATGTGAGACCGCTGAAGGCCGTGTACGGAAACTGCTCTTTCTTAATGTAGTTGCGCTTACGCAATTCGAACGGGTCTATACCCATCTGGCGGGCCAGCGCGTCCATCGCGGTTTCGATTGCGTATGTCGCCTCTGGTCGGCCGGCGCCGCGGTAGGCATCCGTCGGAGTCAGGTTGGTGAAGATGCCGACGCACTCGAAGTCGTAGGCCTGCGGGATGTCGTAAACGCCCGCGTACAAGAACGCGCCGAGGATTGGTATCCCTGGCGTAACGAGTTGCAGGTAGGCGCCCATGTCGGCGACGATTCGCACGCGCACCGCCGTGAGCCTGCCGCTCTTGTCGGCGGCGAGTTCGACGTATTGCACCTGACCGCGGCCGTGGATCGTGGCGTAACTGTTCTCGGAGCGCTCTTCAACCCAGCGCACGGGCAAGTTGTGCTTGCGCGCAAGGCCTACGCAAAGCAGTTCCTCGGCGTAGACGTTTAGCTTGCTGCCGAAACCGCCGCCCACGCTCGGGGCGATCACGCGCATTTGGTGTTCGGGAATTCCAAGCGTTAGAGCAGTCATGACTTTGAGAATGTGCGGCACCTGGGTGGACGAGTACAGAGTGATGTCGCCACCGAATGGCTGGGGCACGGCGGCAATTGCGCGCGGCTCCATCGCCATCGGCAGCAAACGCTGTTGCACATAGCGCTCGCTGACCTTGAA
>JAYTUM010000153.1:0-6201 GCA_043744575.1 Acidimicrobiales bacterium
TGCCCGCACGACAGTACACCCATAGATTTACCGAATTGCTGCCTGGTCTCGCGCTGGCGAGCATGGTTGTTGGCGTTTCATTTGCGGTCGAAGCACTCGTTAAGCAATTCACGCCAATCGTGTTGTCGCCGCTTGTCACCGCCGTGGTATTCGGCGCGATTCTGGCGAACCTGAAACTATTACCACAGGCGTGCCTGAGCGGAATGCGTTTTGCTGCGCGCAGCTTGCTGCGCCTCGGCATTGTGTTGTTGGGGCTGCAGCTATCGTTCTCGCAGGTGCGCGACATCGGTGCGCCAGGCTTGCTTTTGGTTGTAGGCGTTGTCGGCATCACATTCTCTGGCACTCAGTGGCTGGGTCAACGCCTCGGCTTGACAAAAGGCTTGAGCCTGCTTGTCGCCACCGGATTTTCAATTTGTGGCGCTTCGGCGATTGCCGCCATGCGGCCCGTGAGCGACGCCGACGACGACGACATGGCCTACGCGATCGCCCTCGTCACAATCTGCGGCAGTATGGCGATTTTTGTGTTGCCGATTGTCGCTAACTGGATTGGCTTTGACGGCGCGCGCTTTGGTTCTTGGGTCGGGGCCAGCGTGCACGACGTGGGCCAAACCGTCGCCACCGCCTCGACAGGCGACGCAGAAGCACAGCGCGCGGCAATCATTGTCAAACTGACTCGCGTGATGATGTTGGCTCCGTTGGTCGCGGGCGTGAGCGTGGCGCGCCGGCGCCGAACCAATGTTGAGTCGCACGGCAATCGGCCACCGCTGATGCCGCTATTCGTCTGCGGCTTCATCGCCGCGATCGCAATCAACTCTGCCGTCGACTTGCCCACATCGTTTCTCGCAGACGCGAGATGGGTCGAGAAGTCGCTGTTAGCGGCCGCCTTAGTTGGGCTTGGGGCCGGCGTCGATGTGCGCAAGTTGCGGGCCATCGGCTCTCGGCCGCTTGTGCTCGGATTGCTTTCGTGGGCGACGATCGCCGTGCTATCTGCGGTAGGCGTTCAGATTCTCAACATCGGCTAATTGCCAAAGGCTAAACTAGCGGGAAGGCTTCGATAATGCGCCGAAGCGATGCCAGCACATGGGGCCGTTTTTCCGCGATCGTCTTACCGAGCCGCACGACGACAAGTTCGCGTTGCGGCACGACGACAATGTATTGGCCCTCGTATCCAGAAGCCAAAAGGCTGTCCTCCTCGCCGGGCAGAGTCCACCAGTGGGCGCCGTATCCGAGATTCGACTCGGTGTCAAACACGGTCTGGTTGCGGGCGTGATCTACCCAGCCCGCAGGCAACACGCGTTTTCCAGCCCACAGGCCGTCGCTGAGATATAGAAAACCGAAGCGGGCGAAGTCGCGCGCCGTGGCGAAAACATACGACGAACCCACAAAGGTGCCGGCGCCGTCGCAGCGAATCGTGGCACTCGACATTCCGAGTGGGTCAAATAGTCTCTGCTGCACGAATCTCGCTATATTTTCGCTGCCACCGGAGTCGCCGAGCGCATCGCCCAACACGCGCGCGATGATATTGGTTGTACCGGACGAATAGATCCACTGGCTACCAGGCTCGCTCGCGAGCGGCCTTTCGATCGCGTATTTGGCGTTGTCTTGCGCGCCAGAACCGAACAGCATCGCGATTACATCGGACGAGTCGCCGTCAACATAGTCCTCGACCCACGACAATCCCGAGCGCATCTCGAGCAAATGCTGCAACGAGATCGCTCGGCGCGTGTCGCCCTGCCACTGCCCGATCGGCGCGAATGCGGCAACATCGAGCAAGCCATCGGACTGCGCAATCCCAACAAGTGCGTGCGTGATGCTCTTGGCCATCGACCACGAGATCAGCGCCGTGTCGCAATCGACGCCTTCGGCGTACGCCTCGGCAACGAGTTTGCCGCGATGGATGACGACAATGGTCTGGGTCAGATCACTCAATTCACGATCGCCTATCACCTCGGCAATCTCGCTTTCGACGGCCGCCCCATCGACTGCAGGCCCGAATTCGCCCCGCACCCTATCAAAGTCAGCTGCCATAGCTCTCGAGGCTATTACACGAAGGCTTGAGCACTAACCTCGCCCAATGAACAACGACGAGTTAATCAAAGCGGTCTGCCCCCTTATCAACGACACAGGTTGGGCTTATTACTTCGCTCCAGACACTGTTGCCAAGGCCACCGAGCTTGGCCTCAACGGCATGGAGTTCTACGTGCTGGGTCGTGGCGGCCCGCTCGGCGACTGCGACTCGTCGGCCGTAGCTGCCGCATTCGGATATTTCAACCCCGCCGTTATCGCCAGAGCATGGGACGGCGCCGTTTCCAAGGTCAAGCCGCGCGAAGCTGGCAAGGCCCACCTCGAGTGCAGCGCTCATTTGGGTCGCGCCAAGCTTGGAAGCGTCGCCAACCTCGAAGCATTTGTAAAGGCAGCAGACGCCGTCAACAATTCTGCCGACGCCGACGGCCTCGCGCTGTACGCGGCAATTAAATCAGAACCTCTTGTCAGCGACACCGCTGGTCGCGCAATGCAACTCGTGACCGTGCTGCGCGAGTTTCGCGGCAGTGCCCACCTCGTGGCGATTCGCGCGCTGGGATTAACCGCCAAACAGGCCCACTTCGTGAAACGGCCAAATGACATCAAGATGTTTGGCTGGACAACCGAAGACACTCCGCAAATCGACGACGACGTTCATGCCAAGATGCTCGAGGTTGAGGCACTTACCGACAAGATCGTGGCGCCGGCCTTCGGCGTGCTCGACGACGCCGGCCGCAATGCCCTACTCGCCGGCGCGCAAGCGATCAAGGCCGCCGTCACGCAAAGTAGCTAGTCGCGCAGAGTTCTGGCTACACGAAGTAACTGGCTGCGCACAACTCGGAGATATCTTGCTTGTCGTGGCTGACCATTATCTTGTAGCCATCGACAGCTGCGAGCGACTCACCAATAGTTCGCCGCAACTCACTTCTCGAGATTTGATCAATCGCCGAGAGCGGTTCATCTAACAAAACGATTCTCGGATTGCCGATTAGTGCCCGTGCCAGGCACACCCTTTGCGCCTGACCACCCGAAAGAGTGTCGGGCATCAGCGCCGCCCAATTTTGCGCCCCAAAGATTTGCAAAATTTGCATTGCTTCGTCGCGTGCTGCCGCCTTTGACCCGCCGCGATGGCGATGCGCGAACAGAATATTATCGAGCACAGATAGGTACGGCAACAGCGAGTGATCTTGAAAGACCATGCCGACGCTGCGCTTGTGCGCTGGCACGAAGATGTCGCGAGAGGGGTCGTCATATACGACTCCGTCCACGGTCAACATGCCATCAGTCAGCGGCGTCAAACCCGCGACTACCCGCAGCAGCGTTGTCTTACCAATGCCGTTGACGCCCTCGACTCCGAGCACGCCGGCGTCAAACTCAAGACTAATTGCCAACTCGAAAGTTCCGAGCGAAACTCTACCGAACAGCGAGAGCGTCACGCCCGATTACCTATCCACTTTTCGCGCAGCGCCACCAGCACGGCAACGCAGATTGCTAAGAGCAGAAAACTGAGCGCGTATGCCGCCTGCGGGTCGGTCTCGAGCAAAAGATACACGGCCAGCGGCGCGGTTTGCGTGCGGCCCTGAATATTTCCGGCGAACGTGATTGTTGCACCGAACTCGCCGAGCGCCCTCGCCCACGCCACCGCCACACCGGCGATCAGCGACGGCCGCAGCAGGCGCAGGGTAACCCTGAAGAATCGCGACACATCTCCAGCCCCCATCGTCGCCGCCGATTCTTCATATCTAGGATCGATTCCACGTAAACCACCTTCTAGCGACATCACCAAAAATGGCAGCGCAACAAATGTCTCGGCGACGACAACGCCAACTCTCGAGAATGTCAATTGCAATCCGAAATTTTCGAACAGCAATGAGCCAAGAAGGCCTTGCGAGCGACCATAAGCGCCAAGCAACGCAACGCCTCCAACAACTGGTGGAAGCACCATCGGCAGCATCACTAGAGCGCGTAATAAACGCCGGCCCCTAAATTCGACGCGCGCCAGTATCCACGCCAGCGGCAAACCGAGAATTAGGGCGATCGCCGTCGCCGCGATAGAGGTTGTTAGCGAGAGCCAAAGCGCATCTCGAGTTGGGCCATCTCCGAGCTGCGTTAACAGCGACGACCACGCCACCTTGCGAAGTAGCCCGAGTAATGGCAACGCCACAAACGAAATCCCGATCCAAGCCCCAAAATATACGAATCGCGGAGTGCGCGAAGTTGCTATGCGTTCCACAAAATATTAAGCTGGCAGGAAGCCAAATGTTTTAAGAATTGCTTGGCCCGCACGCGATACCAAGAACGAGACGAACGCATTAACCGCGGCACTCATCTTCGAGCCGCGAATCGGCGCAACACCGTACATCGCCTTGATGTTTGAGCGAATCGGGATGGCGATACCAAGAACTCGTTTCTTGGCGGCTAAAACATCTGTCACGTACACGATTGCCGCCTGGGCATCGCCGATTCCAACTGCATTCAGGGTGGCCATCGCGTCTGCACCGCGAGAGACCTTCGATTCGGTAATCGTCACACCTGCGCGGCGCAACACGGCATCGGCGTAAGCGCCGCACGGAGCGCTCTTATTGCATAGCGACAGCACACCAACCCGAGCGAGGTCGGCCAACGTCTTAATGTTTAGTGGGTTCGTTGGCTTGACCGCGATTTGCATCGAGTTTCTTGCGAATACCTTCGGTACTACCTGAACATCACCGCTTGCAACCAACTTGTCAAAGCTGGCAAGGTCGGCTGCGGCCAGCAGGTCGCTCGGCGCCCCCGACTGAATCTGCGCTACTAGCGTCGACGAGGCGCCAACGTTCAGTCGGATTTTGAGTCGTGGATTGGTCCTGTGAAAACTTGCAACAATCTCACTGAACGCTGATGTCAGCGAACTGGCTACAGAGATCGTGAGAGTACCAGTCAATGCTGCGGGCCTTTGCTTCGGACCCTGGTCAACGCGTTGAGCCATCGCCATTGACGTCATCAGCAATGTGCTCGCCGCCAGCGTCGCGGCAAACAAGACCAGACGGCGGCGCGCTCTTCTTTGCCGTCGCGATATAATAGTCACAGTGAGACTATACACGCCCTCGATGCTCGATAACCTCGTGCTGTCAATCATTGACGAAAAACCGCGACACGGCTTCGGTGTTGCCAAAGAGTTGCAGGGCGACGAGTCGCTGTCGGCGCTGATCAATGTTCGCAGACCCCTCATATATAGGTCGATCAATTCGCTTCGAGATGGCGGCCTTATTCGCGAATCCAAGACCGAAGCCGGCGATCAGGGTTCGCAACGAACCGTGTACAAGGCCACCGCTCGCGGATCGAGAATGACCAAGACATGGCTCGGTTCGACGGTCGAGCACCCCCGCGACGCCAGGCTCGAGTTACTGGCGAAGTTCGTGTTGCGCACGCGTAGAGGCCTGAGCAATCGCTCGCTGGCGGCTAAACAACGATCCCAGTTCCTCAAGATCTCCGCCGAACTCAAGAGGGCAGTAAAGTTGGCCTCGCCGGATGCTCGGCTAGTTGCATTATGGCGCTACGAGTCAGTCAACGCGATGATCCGATTGCTCAATTCGGTAGCTGCGTAATATCGTACGAACCAAAGATCGGGGACCTTGTGATACGCGAAGTAATCGAAAAATGGCACCAGCACACCAGGGGCCAGTTGCCTGGCGGGCTTGACGAACTGCTTGACGACGACGTCGTGTTCTACTCGCCCATCGTTTACACGCCGCAACGCGGCAAGGCGATTACGACGATGTATCTGCAGGCGGCCGGCCAAACTTTGCCGGGCGAACCCAAGACAGCCGCCAATTCGCAACTACCCGACGATGACAGTAATGGCAAGAGCTTTCGCTATACAAAGCAGACGATGTCGGGCGACAGGGCCGTGCTTGAGTTCGAAACAACGGTCGAGGGCAAGTACGTCAACGGCGTCGACATCATCACCTGCAATCAAGCCGGCAAGATCATCGAGTTTCGCGTCATGATCCGCCCGCTGCAGGCGATCAACCTTGTGCACAGGCAGATGGGCGAGATGCTCGCAACAATGAATGCTCAGAACAACAAGCTTGACAATCCATCACACTAGTCTTTGATTGTGAATACGCTCGATGAACGACATTCAGGCAACCGCGCCGGACTATTGCGCGCAATGGTGCTGGGCGCTAATGACGGCATCAT
>JAYTUM010000154.1:0-1614 GCA_043744575.1 Acidimicrobiales bacterium
ACGGTAGCCGAGAAACGCCTGTTGGAAGACATACCCGCTGTCCCGTATCCTTCTAGTTTCCCCAATTAGCAAGTTAGGAACTGTTTCCATGAAGTCCACAGACATCGTTGACAACCAATACCTCCGCAGCGACATCCCGCGCGTGGGCCCAGGCGACGAAGTCAAGGTGCACGTGCGAGTCGTCGAGAGCGGCAAAGAGCGCGTCCAGATTTTTCAGGGCAACGTCATGGCCATCGCCGGTTCGGGCATTTCCGAGTCATACACGGTCCGCAAGATCAGTTACGGCGTCGGGGTCGAGCGCACCTTCCCGATGCACAGCCCGTCGGTCTCCAAACTCGAAATTGTCAAGCGCGGCGACGTTCGCCGTGCCAAGTTGCGATACCTGCGCGAGCGCACCGGCAAGTCGGCAAAGATTCGCGAAAAGCGCGAAATTTAATTTGCCATTTTCGTCATCAGCCGCACACATTGATTGTTGGCGTAGTTGAACACTGACGATCTAGAAAACTTCGAGGCCGAGCGCGAACTGCAGCTGGCTCACGAGTACCAAGATGTCGTCAGCATGTTTCGCTTTGCAGTCGAGACTGATCGCCGGTTTTACCTGGCCAACAACGTTGACGTGAAGGTGCTGTCCGAGGGGCCGCGCCCGATAGTAGAAGTGGTGTTGACAGACGCATGGGTTTGGGACATGTACCGCAAGAGCCGTTTCGTGCCGCGAGTGCGAGTGCTCAGTTTCAAAGACCTCAACGTCGAAGAGTTGCCCCGCATCGACCTGTAGCGACATGTCGCGCAACTAGTCGCGCCAACGCCGCATCGCGATCCGCGCGCGGCAAGTGGGCCGAAGACTTAGTTGCCAGATGGTACGAGCGCAACGGCTATCAAATAATCGCGCGCAACTGGCGCTGCTCGCGCGGTGAATTAGACGTTGTGGCAATGCTCGGCGACACGCTGATCGTTTGCGAGGTTAAGGCGCGGACGAGTAGTGAATTTGGCACGCCGGCCGACGCTGTGACCCCAACCAAGCAACTGCGCTTGCGGCGCGCCACGGCCGCGATGCTGGCTGAAATTCGCGCCGAGCAGAAATTGAAAGTGCATAGCCTGCGCTTTGACGTTGCCTGCGTGCTCGGCACAAAACTCGAACTGTTGATCGACGCGTTCTAAGCGCATTAACGTCACTACAATCTGTTGTACTTGAAGTAAAGAGGATCCGTATGGCGATCAAAGGTCCATCGCAACCGCTGTGGGGACACGAGACAGAGTTGGCGTTAGTCAACTTCGACGTGTCTGGTCGGCCATTGTCGATCGAGGTCGTGCACGCACTCGCGGCAATCAAGCTCGACGCCGCAATCGTCAACGGTGCCGATCTAGTCGGCGACGACGCCGCCCGCTTCGCGGCGATCGCTGTGGCCGCGTCGGCAGTCGAATCGGGGGAATACGACGAACACTTCCTTATCGACGTATTCCAAACGGGCTCCGGTACGTCGACGAACATGAACGTCAACGAGGTTGTCGCCCGGCTGGCTGGCGATGCCTCGGGACTTGTTGTTCATCCGAATGATCATGTCAACGCCGGGCAGTCGTCCAACGATGCGTTCCCGACAGCCGTGGCGATCGCCG
>JAYTUM010000155.1:0-1610 GCA_043744575.1 Acidimicrobiales bacterium
CCGTCGCGGCGATACCTAACTTGCTCGTCATTAGACGCTGAAGTTAACCGACCATCACTAAAAGTTTCGCCGCCGCCGGAAAGGTCGGCGCCGGCGCAAAAGGCGCGCCCCGAACCAGTAACGATAACCGCCCGAACATCGTCGGCGGCGTCGGTCAAATCGAAGACATTAATCAGCTCATTCATCATTTCGTTGGTGAAACTATTCAACGCCTCGGGGCGGTTGAGCGTGATCGTGGCGATATTCTCGCTGACTTGATACGTAATTTGCGTAAAAGTCTTCTTGTCTTGAGGTGCGACCATGCGCTTCACAATAGATGTCGCAACTACACATCCAAGAAGCGCGAGGCGGCAATTGCCGAACCAATGGCGCCGGCGAGCGCGCCGATTGCCAGCAAAATCAGCATCACGCCGCTCAGATAACTGGATGGCACGACGAGCGCACTGATGCCCGTGCCGGCCCTGAAGCTAGCGACACCGTTTGTCCATGCCGTGTTCAATATCCACAAAAACCCGCACGAGACGATTCCGCCGATTAAACCCTGCAGCAAACCCTCCAGCATGAACGGCACGCGAATGAACGAATTGGTCGCACCTACGAGCTTCATCACCTCAATCTCGCGGCGCCTCGCAAACATCGCGGTGCGAATCGTGTTCCAAATCAGGCCGACCGCGACGAACAACAGCACCAGCGACATCACCAAGGTGACCACGCGTACGAATCGAGACAAAGTCGAGATCACCTGAAACTCGTCTTCGGCCAACGCCACCTGTTCGACGCCCGGCAGCGAGCGGTACTGTTCGCTGAGACTGCGCACCAAGGTTGTGTCGCTGGTTAGCGGAACGACCTTGAATTGCGAAGGGATAGTCTCTGGCGTCAGCAGGCTCAAAGTAACTGGGTCGGCGGCGAAGATGCGCTTGGCCTCCTCGTAACTGGCGGCCTTGTCTAGGTAGCGAAGCTTGCTGACATCGATGATCGTTGGCGACGAGCGAATCGTCTGGTCGATGAGCGAAATCTGCTCGGGCGTGGCATCGCTTCGTACGAACACGATCATCTCGACGTTGCCGCGCCATTGCACAGTGAGGTTGTCGAAGGCGCGCTGGATCAAGAATGTCGTGCCGACCAGCAGCAGCGCGATCGCCGAAGTCAAAATGGCGGCGGCCGTGAGCGTCAGGTTGCGTCGAAAGCTCGCCCATGTTTCGTGAAATGCGTAACCGACTTTGGCGAACATTATTCGTACACCCCGCGCTCTTGGTCGCGCACGATCACTCCCCGGTCGAGCTGAATTACGCGGCGACGCATTGCGTTCACGACGCGGTGGTCGTGCGTGGCCATCACGACGGTGGTGCCAGTGCTGTTGATCTCGTCGAGCAGTGCCATAATCCCCTCGCCGGTGGCCGGGTCGAGGTTGCCGGTCGGCTCATCGGCGAGCAAGATCAGCGGGCGGTTGACGAAGGCGCGAGCGATCGAAACGCGCTGCTGCTCGCCGCCAGACAATTGATTCGGAAATCGGTCGCCCTTATCGGCGAGACCGACAAGTTCGAGCACGGCGGGCACCTGACGAGCAATTACGTGGCGCGCAGTGCCGATCACCTGGAGGGCGAAGGCCA
>JAYTUM010000156.1:0-1604 GCA_043744575.1 Acidimicrobiales bacterium
AGAGGTGTGGGTCACTGGCGGGCAGAACGCCGCGATGTTCGTTGACATGACTGCCGCCTTCGACAAAAAGATCGAAGCGCTGCTGTGCCACGAAAGTCAGCACCAAGACCCAATCGGCTTACCGGTGCGCATGCGCGGATGGGGCGATCAGATCGCCAAGGCCGGCGGTTTGCCCGAAGGTCGACTTGCCGAAGCGTTTTTGGTGATCGACACCAAGTAACACGGCGAAAAAATCAGCCTGGCGCTGTTGTCGTCGCCGCGTCGGGCGGCACCGTCGTTTCTGGCGGAACGGTTTGGGGCGGAACGGTTTGGGGAACTGTTGGCGGCACCGTCGTCGCGGGAGTTGTCTCAACTGGTGCCGGAACGGTCGTGGTCACAAAAACCCAGCTGATATCAGGAAAAGTGCCCGAGTTCGAGGGATTGTTTGGTTGCGGCTGTGTCAACCAAAAGCCGAAAGAAACAATGAAAATGATGAGTGCGCCGATGGTTGAGTTGCGCGGGCGGCGGAACTTGATCATGCCTCTCCCCCATCAAGGCCCCTGAACACTACATACATGTCACGTAGCTCTTGGGCGATTCTGCGGCGCAGTTCACGCTCGACCTTCCACTGCTGCACCGGCAATGAGCGACCGGCGACTCGAACTTCAACATTTTCGGCTCCGAGGTCGTCGACACCCGTAACACGTGGCACCTCAAGTAAAAGCGGTGCAATTTTTTCGTCGCGACCGATCTGCTCGCAAATTGCATCGATCCGAGTAATTGCCGCCTCGATATCGCTTTCGCGTGGCAGCGGCACAGTGATCAATACGCGCGACCAATCTCGGGACATGTTGACGTTGTGGCGCAACTCGCCATTTGCGATGCTCACGAGATCGCCGTCGAATGTGCGCAACTTAGTAACACGCAGGGTGACTTCCTCGACTCGGCCCTCGACCCAACCGACTCCAATCAGTGGGCCAACGCGCACAATGTCGCCGACGCCGAACTGGCGCTCTGAGATGATGTACACACCGGCAATTACGTCGCCGACTATTTGCTGGGCGCCGAAACCAAGGCCAGCACCAGCGATTGAGCCAAGCAACACAAGGGCGGACGACGGCAATTGCAGGCGAAGCAGCACAGAGGTTGTAGCTACGGCGATGATACAGAAATTGAGTCCCCAGCGAACAGCGCTGTAGAGCGCCGCGCGGTGGGCGCCAGAAGCAAGAGCGGTCAGGTCGCCTGAGTCGCCGCGCTGAATTTTGAGGCGCGCCGTTTGTTCTTCGGCGATGAACGAGATCGCTCGAATCGCCGCATACGAACCAGAAAGGATCATCACGATCACCACCAGATCGGTGCGCACCCACGACGAGAACTGATCCTTGCCCGTATTGGCGGCGAGTAGAGCCAGATGCATCATTGGTTCAACAATACGAGACTTAGAAGGACTTGTTGGGCTTTTAGGCTTCTGGCACTTTGACGCGCGGCATCTGCACAACGGCGTCAATTCCTCCACGCGGCGAATTGCGCAAATCAACCTGATAGCCGCTGGCGTTTGCCAATTGCGACACGATTGCAAGACCGAGTCCGCTTCCACTTCGCCGATTCGAGCGCTCATCACTTCT
>JAYTUM010000157.1:0-23376 GCA_043744575.1 Acidimicrobiales bacterium
GCCCGACCGGAAATGGCGGCGACCTCTGCGCGAATCGCCCCGAGCACGGCTTGGGCATCGCCAGGCGTCGCGGTGCGACCGGTGCCGATCGCCCAGATCGGCTCGTAGGCAATCACCATCGACTTCACCTGATCGACGCTGCGATTGCTCAGCACCGAGCGCAATTGTCGCAAAACCTTGGTCATCGTCGCCCCGCTATCGCGCTCAGCCAGTGTCTCGCCGACACAAACGATCGGCGTCATGCCGTGCTTCTGAACCGCGACAAGCTTTTGATAGACGACGTCGTCGGTCTCGCCGAAGATTTCGCGTCGCTCACTATGCCCAACGATCACGTACTCGACATTCAACTTGGCAAGAAACAGCGGCGAAATCTCGCCGGTGAATGCTCCGCCATCTTCGAAGTGGCAGTGCTGTGCACCGAGGAAAAATTTTAGGTCATCGGCGTCGATAAGGGTCTGCAGGCTGCGCAGGTCAGTGAACGGCGGATGAATGCTGACATCGCAGGCTGCGAAATCATCCTTGGAAAGTAGGTAAGAGAGTTTCTGAATCGACTGGATCGCCTCGTAGTGATTGTGATTCATCTTCCAGTTGCCGCTGATTAGTGGCGTGCGCCTGTGACCGCTGATAAGTGGCGTGAGTCTGGTGCTATCTGACATTTGGTGCTCCTCTAAGTGCCGCCAGACCCGGAAGGTCGCCGAGCTCGAGAAATTCGAGCGAGGCTCCCCCGCCGGTTGAGACGTGGTCGACTTGATCATCTAAACCAAACTGCGCCAGCGCCGCGGCCGAATCGCCGCCACCAACAACAGTGAACGCCTTGGTATCAGCGACGGCCTGCGCCACGGTGCGCGTGCCCGCCGCGAATCGTTGGTCTTCGAACATTCCCATCGGGCCGTTCCAAAATACCGATCGCGCGTCCATAATTATGTCGGTGAAACTTGCCGCCGAGCCTGGGCCGATGTCGAGACCCTTGGCGTGATCGGGAAGGCGAATGCCAAACGTTGCGTATTGCAAATTCGCATCGAGACCGACAATGTCTTCGGGCAGATGAATTGGCGTCGCGCCCCGCAACAATTTTTTGCAGTTTTCGATTTGATCGGATTCGCACAACGAGTCGCCGACCGAATAGCCCTTGGCTGCCAGAAACGTAAAGCACATTGCGCCGCCGATCAAGAACGCATCGACAATCTTTGACAGAGCCTCGATTACCCCCAATTTGTCGCTTACTTTGGCGCCGCCCAATACGGCAACGAATGGTCGCTTGGGATGCTCGCGTAAATCACCCAGCACTTCGATTTCGCGCTGCAACAGCCGCCCGCTAGCTGACGGCAGAGTCTTGGGCGGGCCGATGATCGAGGCATGCTCCCTGTGTGAAGCACCGAAGGCGTCATTTACGTACAGATCGAAACCTGCTACCAACGCGTGCACGAAGGCCGGATCGTTGCTTTCTTCGCCGGAATTAAAGCGCAGGTTTTCCATTAGCTCAACGCCAGGCGCGAGTTGTTCGAGTCTTTGACGAATCGGCGCCATCGAATACTTGGCAACTACGGCGCCGTTAGGGCGCCCTAGATGACTCGCACAGACGACCGTAGCGCCACGCTCGATCAGCCAGCTGATCGTCGGCAGCGCCGAGCGAATTCGAAAGTCGTCGGTAATGATCTGGGCGTTGTCGGTCCCAGACATCGGCACGTTGAAATCGGTGCGCACGAGAACACGTTTGCCAGCAACATCGCCGAGATCTTCGAGAATTGGCACACGCGTCATCGCGGCGTTTTCAATATCCGACGATTAACGATGTTTGGCGACGTACAACGTCAGATCGACTAGCCGATTCGAGTATCCCCACTCGTTGTCGTACCAGCCGAGAACCTTGACCATCGTGCCGAGGCTCATCGTCAATTCGCTATCGAATATACAGCTGTGCGGATTATGCACGATGTCGCTAGACACGATCGGCGCGTCGGTGTACTCGAGGACACCCCTCAACGAGCCATTTGCAGCGCTCTTAAACGCGGCATTGATCTCGTCCTTTGTCGCGGAAGTTTTAAGGTTGACTACGAAGTCCGTGATTGACCCAGTTGGTACGGGCACCCGCAACGACGTGCCGTCGAGTTTGCCCTTCATCGCCTCGAGCACAAGGCTCGTGGCGCGCGCGGCACCGGTGCCGGTCGGTGTGATGTTGATCGCGGCGGCGCGAGCCCGCCGCAAGTCGCTGTGTGGACCGTCTACAAGTTGCTGGTCGCCCGTGTAGGCATGCACGGTAGTCATTAGTCCCTGCACGATTCCGAAAGCATCGTCGAGCACCTTGACCATCGGCACAAAGCAGTTGGTTGTGCAGCTGGCGTTCGAGATGACCTTGTGCTTGCTGCCGTCAAATTCTTGATGGTTGACGCCGTAAACGAACGTGGCGTCCGCTCCTGTGCAGGGAGCCGAGACGATCACGACCGGTGCGCCTGCATCTAAGTGCGCAGACGCCTTATCGCGCTCGGTGAAAAACCCGGTCGATTCGATCACGACATCGACGCCGAGCGACGACCATGGCAGATCCTTGGGGTCGCGCATTTGCAAAACCTTAATCACCTTGCCGTCGACCGAAATACCATCGTCCGTGGCGACGATCGTGCTCGCCAACTGCCCCATCACCGAGTCGTACTTGAGTAAGTGAGCCATCGTCTTAATCGAGCCGAGGTCATTGACGGCGACGATTTCAATGTCAGCGTTTAGCGCCCGACTCGCCCTGAAGAAGTTTCTACCGATTCGGCCGAAGCCGTTAATTCCGATTCGTACAGTCATGGCAGTTCACTTTATCTGGCGATGTCGCGGTGAGTAATTCGTGGGCGATGACCCTGTGTCTTTAGCCACTCGCCCACTGCCTCGGCGATTGCCACCGATCGGTGTCTGCCGCCGGTGCAGCCGAACGCGATCGTCAGGTAACTTTTGTCCTCCTGCACATAGGCGGGTATCAACAGCTCAAGAAGGCCGTGTAGGTGGCTCAAGAAACCGACCGACAGCGGTTGGCTGATAACAAATTCGCGAACAGCGTCGTCGAGACCAGACAGCGGACGCATTTTCTCGTCCCAATGCGGGTTTGGCAAAAAGCGCACATCGAAGACCATGTCAACATCGAGTGGTAGCCCGTGTTTAAAGCCGAACGAAGTCACAGAGACCTGCATCGCAGCGGCGTCGTCAAATCTGGCGAATAACTCACCGATGCGCGACCCGAGTTGGTGCACGTTCATCTCGCTAGTGTCGATAATCAAATTGGCGGCGCCTTTAACTGTCTCAAGCAATACGCGTTCGTGGTCGATCGCTTCGGAGACGCTGTTGTGCAGGTGTGCGAGCGGATGCTTGCGACGAGTCGCACCGTACCGCTTAACTAGTTCGGGCGTCGCCGCATCAAGATACAAAATTCGCACGCGATGGCCGGCATCGCGCAGACGATGCACCACATCAACAGCTTCAGTTTGGTGCGCTGCAGTGCCGACCACGAGAGCAAGCTGCGACTCCGAGGCAGCATTCGTGCCAGCCAGTTCGACAACTTTGTCGATAAGGGAGACGGGCATATTGTCAACGACAAACCAACCGAGATCCTCGAGATTGTCGGCGGCCTGCGAGCGCCCGGCGCCAGACAATCCCGTAATAAGCAAGATATCTGCCACGGCTTCAGGCTACTTAACGCTTAGCCCGGTTTGTCGATCTGCGGATGCGCCGCGCCCACAGCGTGGCAGCGCTCGAACACGGCATCGGCAACTAGGTCTGGCAACCAAGTAAGGAGTCGAAGATCTTCTCGCGACGCGGCCTTAACGCCGGCGACACCACCGAGTGCAATGCCCAGCTTTTTGGATCTAGCGGCACCGAGCCCAGTGATGTTGTCGAGCAGACCAGATCTCATCTTCTTGCCGCGCAGATGACGGTGAAACGAGTTGGCGAACCTGTGCGCTTCATCGCGGATTACCTGCAACATAAACAAGGCGTCATCGCCCCGAGCAATTTCGATTGGATTCATCGAACCGGGAACAAATACCTCCTCGAAGCGTTTCGCTAGCGCCGCGACCGGAATCTGCCCGGTTAGACCCAATTCGGCAAGTACCTCAACTGCCACGCTCAACTGCCCCTTGCCGCCATCTACCAGCAACAACTGGGGTGGGTATGCAAATTTGCCTGGCTTCTCACCGCGGTCGCTAACCGGCTTGTCGCGACTGGCGATGAACGCGCTCAACCTGCGGGTCAGAACCTCGCGCATTGCGGCGTAGTCGTCGTTGCCGTCGACTGTTTTTACCTTGAAGCGGCGATATTCTCGCTTGCTGGGAAGGCCGTCTTCCAGAACAACCATCGAACCTACATAGTCGGTGCCGTGAAGATGAGCCATGTCGTAGCACTCGATTCGAAGCGGCGCCTTTGGCAGACCGAGAAGGGATTGCAATTGAGTTAGCGCCCGGCTGCGGCTGTTGTGGTCCGAGGAGCGCTTCATTCGATGCCGATTCAGTTCGGTTTGCGCATTCTTGGTCACCGTCTCCATCAATGTGCGCTTATCTCCTCTTTGAGGAACCCGTATCTGCACAGTCGACTTACGACGCTGCGATAGGAACTCCTCGTAAGTTTTCGGACTTTCTGGAAGGATCGGCACGAGCACTTCCTTCGGGTATCCGAGCGCTGGCTCCTCGCCATAAAACTGTTCGAGAATCCGATCGATGAGGCCACTACTGGTGACGTGCTCAACTCTGTCGACTATGAATCCGTTGCGACCGACGACTCGTCCCTTGCGAATATGAAATACCTGGACGGAAGCCTCAAGTTCGTCCTCGGCGACGCCGATAAGGTCGATGTCTTCGCTTCGCTCGCCGACCATCTGCTGCTTTTCTAATGCCTTGTGCACGGCCGTGATTCGGTCTCGAAGCACTGCCGCGCGCTCGTAGTCGCGAGATTCGGAAGCGAGGCCCATCTCGGCCTGCATTCGCTGGACTACCTCATCGCTCTCGCCGCCGAGGAACGCCATAAATTCGCGCACGTGGTTGTCGTAGTCGCTGGCTCTGACTGCGCCGACGCAAGGACCGCTGCACTTTTCGATGTGAAAAAGCAGGCACGGCCTCCCGAGCCTTTCGTGCTGGGTGAACTTAGAGTCCGAGCAGGTACGAACCGGAAACGTTCGCAAAATTAGATCGAAAGTCTCGCGAATCGCCCAGGCGTTGACGTACGGCCCGAAATATCGCGTTCCATTCTTCTTGCGATTGCGTACCACGAGGGCCCGTGGCCACTGTTGGCCAACGGTGACGGCCATGAACGGGTAGCTCTTGTCGTCGCGCAGCCGAATGTTGTAGCGCGGCTGATGCTCCTTGACCAGCGTGAACTCGAGAATCAGCGCTTCCAGTTCGCTGCGCACAACGATCCACTCAACCGAATCGGCGTCGGCGACCATGCTCGCAGTGCGTGGGTGCAGCGTCTTAGGGTCTGCGAAGTAGCTGCCGACTCGAGAACGCAAGTTGGCGGCCTTGCCGACGTAGATAACTCGCCCCTGTTCATCTTTGAACTGGTACGAGCCGGGGCTATTGGGAATTGACGCGGCCGGTACTTTAGAAATCATGTCTTAACGAGTATGTCCTTTAAATACTTGCCCGTGTAGCTGGCCTTAACCTTGGCGACAGCCTCCGGGCTGCCTTCCGCCACCACCTTGCCACCGGCGCCGCCGCCCTCCGGGCCGAGATCGATGATCCAGTCGGCAGTCTTGATCACGTCGAGGTTGTGCTCGATCACGAGCACCGTGTTGCCCTGATCGACGAGCCTCGCCAAGACGGTCAACAATCGACGCACATCTTCGAAATGCAAACCAGTCGTCGGTTCGTCTAGCAAGTAGATCGTGTGGCCTGTGCTGCGCTTGGCCAGCTCGGCAGACAATTTGACCCGTTGCGCCTCGCCACCCGAGAGCGTCGGCGCAGATTGCCCGAGTCGCACATACCCAAGGCCGACATCGACCAGTGTTTGCATGTGCCTGGCTATGCGCGGTTGATTGGCGAAAAAATCGACCGCATCGGAAATAGGCAGGTTCAGCATGTCCGAGATGTTCTTTCCCTTAAACTCGATATCGAGCGTGTCGCGGTTGTATCGTGCGCCCTTGCAGACTTCGCACGGGACGTACACGTCAGGCAAGAAGTGCATTTCGATTTTAATTGTGCCGTCGCCCGAACAGGCATCGCAGCGACCGCCCGGAACGTTGAAGCTAAACCTGCCGGGCATGTAGCCCCGGACCTTCGACTCTGGCGTGGACGCAAATAATTTACGGATGTCGTCGAACACTCCCGTGTAGGTCGCGGGGTTGGACCGCGGGGTGCGCCCGATGGGAGACTGATCCATGTCAATGACCTTGTCGAGGTGCCCGATGCCGTCGACGGCCGTGTGTCTTCCAGGCGCATCCTTAGACTTGTAGATTTTTTGCATTAGCGCCGGCAGCAAGATATCGCGCACTAGTGTGCTCTTGCCACTGCCCGAAACGCCCGTGACTGCTACAAAACAGCCGAGCGGAATCTTGACGGTGATGTTCTGCAAATTATGCTCGCGCGCTCCGCGAACTGTCAGCCACTCTTTATTCGGCTCGCGTCGCACTTTGGGAACCGGGATCGAACGTTTGCCCGAGAGGTACTGCCCGGTCACCGAAGCCGCGACCTTGAGGATACCTTTAACCGGCCCACTGTAAACGATTTCGCCGCCGTGCTCACCTGCCCCAGGGCCAATGTCGACGATCCAGTCGCTGGCCATGATCGTGTCCTCGTCGTGTTCGACCACTAGCACCGAGTTACCGAGGTCGCGTAGGCGCATCAAAGTTTCGATCAACCGATGATTATCGCGCTGGTGCAGGCCGATGCTCGGTTCGTCCAATACGTACAGCGTGCCGACGAGGCCGGAACCGATTTGACTAGCGAGGCGTATTCGCTGCGCCTCCCCGCCCGCCAATGTGGCGGCCGCCCGCGACAAAGTCAGGTAGTCGAGCCCGACGTCGAGAAGGAAGCCGAGTCGGGCGTTGATCTCTTTTGTGATTCGCTCGGCGATGATTCTGTCGCGCTCGCTGAGTTCGAGTTCGGCTAGAAACTTGGCGCTATCGGCAATCGATAACGCGCACACCTCGCTGATGTGCAAATCGTTCACTGTCACGGCGAGATTTGCTGGCTTAAGTCGCGCGCCCTTGCATGATGGGCACGGCACTTCGCGCATGTAACTCTCGAACTGTTCTCGCTGAGTGTCGCTCTCTGATGACTCGTGACGCCGTTTGATCCACGGGATGATGCCCTCGTACGACGTGCTGTACTCGCGCACACGCCCGTAGCGGTTGCGGTATTTGACCATCACATTGTCGGTCACGCCAGTCATTACAAGTTGCTGATGCTTGGCCGACATCTTCGACCACTTCTTGTCGAGGTCGAGCCCGAACTCTTCAGCGACGGCTTCGAGCATGCGCGTGAAATACTGCGTATGCGCGGAACGCCAAGGAGCTATCGCCCCCTCGTTTATTGACATCCCTGGGTCTGGTATCACCAGTTCGGGGTCGACCTCGAACTTGGTGCCAAGTCCAAGGCAGTTATCGCAGGCGCCGAACGGCGAGTTGAACGAGAAGTTGCGTGGCGCGAGCTCTTCGTAGCTGGCGCCGCACTTCGGGCAAGCCAGGTGCTGGCTGAACGTCAGAGTTTCCCCTTTCGTCAGTTCGACTTGGGCAACGCCCTCGGCTAGTCGCAGTGCTGTCTCGAGGCTGTCAGTCAATCGACGCTCGATCCCGTCGCGCCGAACGAGGCGATCGACGACGACCTCGATCGAGTGATTCTCGTAGCGGGCCAGCGGCGTGGCCTGCTTCAAAAATTCATTAATGTCGACGATCTCGCCGTCGACGCGGGCTCGGGCGAATCCCTGCGAAGCCAGGTCAGCCAAGAGTGTCGCGTATTCGCCCTTGCGCCCTCGCACGACAGGCGCTAACACCTGAAACCTCGTGCCCTCTGGAAGGGCCAGAATGCGATCGACAATTTGTTGCGGGGTCTGGCGCTGCAACCGTGTGCCATCTTTAGCGCAGTGTTGTATCCCGATACGGGCGTACAGCAATCGGAGGTAGTCGTAGACTTCGGTAATCGTGCCGACAGTGCTGCGCGGGTTACGCGACGCCGACTTTTGATCGATCGAGATGGCCGGAGAAAGACCTTCGATGACATCGACGTCTGGCTTGTCCATTTGGCCGAGAAATTGGCGGGCATATGCGCTGAGGCTTTCGACGTAGCGGCGTTGTCCCTCCGCGTAAATAGTGTCGAAGGCGAGGCTGCTCTTGCCTGACCCGGAGAGGCCCGTGAGCACGACGAGTTTGTCGCGGGGTATATCGACGCTGACGTCCTTGAGATTGTGTTCGCGCGCGCCGCGCACGATTATCTTGTTATGGTTCGAAGACATCGAGAGCAGGCTACCGATCGCTCACCCAGCGTCGCGTAACTCGCGCCTTAACTCCTTGACCTCGTCTCTGAGACGGGCGGCATACTCGAAGCGCATCTCTGAGGCTGCCAAGGTCATCTCTTCCTCGAGGGTCTGGATCAGGCGCAACAACTCCTGCTCGGGCAGCGAACGTAATTCGCGCACAACCTTGTCACGCTCACTACTCTTGCGATTTCCCTTGCCCGGAAGCGGAGCGCCTTCGTCGGGGCGAAGCAGGGAGAGTATGTCGCCGACTGCCTTGCGGATCGTCTGCGGATTTATGCCATTCGCAAAGTTGTAGGCGACCTGACGCTCACGGCGACGCTGAGTCTCACCGATCGCCGACTCCATCGCCGCGGTCACCTTGTCGGCATACATGATTACCTGGCCGTCGACGTTTCGGGCGGCTCGTCCAATCATCTGAATCAATGAGGTTCGACTGCGCAAGAAGCCCTCCTTGTCCGCATCCAAAATCGCGACGAGCGACACCTCTGGCAGGTCGAGGCCCTCGCGCAGCAGGTTGATTCCGACTAGCACATCGAATTCTCCGAGCCGTAACGCGCGCAGTATCTCGATACGTTGGATCGTGTCGATGTTCGAGTGCAGGTAACGCACACGCAGGCCCTGCTCGATCAGGTATTCGCTGAGATCCTCGGCCATCTTTTTGGTCAGGGTCGTTACCAAAGTTCGATCGCCGCGCGCGACGACGATGTTGATATTGGCGATCAGGTCGTCGATTTGCCCCTTGGTCGGTTTGATGATCACTTCAGGATCGACCAAGCCCGTTGGTCGCACGATCTGCTCGACCACCTGCGCGCTGACCTCGATTTCGTACTTCGAAGGAGTCGCCGAGAGAAACACACACTGATTGATTCGCTGCATCGTCTCTTCAAACTGCAGCGGGCGATTGTCGGATGCGGAGGGCAACCTGAAACCATGCTCGACGAGAATCGCTTTGCGGCTGCGGTCTCCGGCGTACTGGCCGTGAAGTTGCGGGACGGAAACGTGACTCTCGTCCATGACCATCAAAAAATCGTCTGGAAAGTAATCGAGCAGAGTGAACGGTGGTTGACCCGTGACGCGCCCGTCGATGTGCATTGAATAGTTTTCAATACCGTTGCAGTAGCCAACCTCGGCGATCATTTCGAGGTCGTGCTGGGTGCGCATCCGCAGTCGTTGGGCCTCCAACAACTTGCCCGTAGTTTCGAAAAATTTGAGGCGCTCCTGCAATTCCTTCTCAATCGCCAAGGTCGCCACCCGCATGCGCTCTGCGCCCGCAACGTAGTGGGTCGCAGGAAACACGAGCGCCTCACTGAGCTCGCGCAGGGTCTCGCCGGTGACAGGATCGATCACTGTGATTCGATCGACGGTGTCGCCGAACATCTCGAAGCGCAACACAGTCTCGTCGTACGCGGGATGAACTTCGATGGTGTCGCCGCGCACGCGAAAATTACCGCGCCCGAGCGCAATGTCGTTACGGTCGTATTGCAGGTCAACAAGTTTGCGCAGGATGCTGCGTTGGTCGTAATCGACGCCGGTATGCAACTCGAGGAGATGTCCGCGATACTCCTCGGGGTTGCCCATTCCATAAATGCAACTCACCGACGCCACGACGATCACGTCGCGTCTCGTAAGCAGCGCCGCAGTCGCCGAGTGCCTGAGCCGATCGATCTCTTCATTGACGGCAGAGTCCTTTTCGATGAACGTATCGCTCGACGCGATATACGCCTCCGGCTGGTAATAGTCGTAGTAGCTGACGAAGTACTCGACGCGATTATTGGGAAAGAACTCCTTCATCTCTTGAGCCAATTGCGCGGCGAGACTCTTGTTCGGCGCCAAGATCAGCGTCGGTCGTTGCACCCTTTCGATTGTCCAAGCGATTGTCGCCGACTTGCCGGAACCAGTAATTCCCAACAGAGTCTGGAATCGATCTCCGCGTTCGATGCCAGCCGCCAGGCGTTCGATCGCCTGGGGTTGATCGCCGGCGGGCTTGTAGTCGGAGACAACTTCAAAGTGATGCTCGCTTGTGGTCTCCATTACTTCGTCAGATCTCCGGCACCGGGCTGGGCCGGCGGGAGGTTCTGCATCCACTCCCAGGCCCGATCAACGGCAATTGCCAATTCGTGTAGATCACCAGAGTTGTCGATAATCGTGTCCGCTATCGCGAGGCGCTGCTCGCGAGACGATTGCCTCGCCATGCGTGCGTCAACATCATCTGCATTCATCTGGCGTAAGTTGATGAGCCTCTCTCGCGCGATCTCGGGATCGACGTCGACTACGACGACTCCGCAAAATCCATTGCGCGGATTTTCCGCCAAGAGCGGTATATCGATAACAACAACCCGATCACTGCCCATCTCGGCATCAATGCGGCGACGAATCTCGATCGCCAACGCCGGGTGCACGATCGCATTTAGCGCCTCCAACTCTTGCGGTTGCGGAAACACGATCGCCGCCAAAGCGTCGCGAATAAGTCGTCCGTCGGCGTCGATCACGGCGCCGCCGAACCGCGCGGCGATCGCGCCCAGCACAGGCGTACCGGGTTGCTGCAGTTCGCGGGCGATTTGGTCGCCGTCGATTATCACTGCTCCCTTGGCGGCGAGCATCGCGGAAACCGTCGACTTACCCGAACCAATGCCGCCGGTAAGTCCGACCAGAATCATGTCAGGCAGGTGCCCGCAGACTTACGACTGCGGAGCGTCTTGGTTTGACTCTTCGGCGATAGGTAGCACTACCGGTGTTGCGACTGGAGTTGCGACCGCCGCGCCGTCAAAGAATTCAGACCACGCCGCCTCACGCGTCGAATCGTCGCCGCCAACCCAGTTGCCCTGATCGTCTACCTGGAACTGACCGCGATACTCTTCGGCAAGTTCGCCGCCCTCAGCGGCTTGCTTGATCGAGAGGCTGATGCGTCGACGGGCCAGGTCGAGATCGATGATCTTGACCCACAATTCTTCGCCCGGAGTGACAACTTGCTCTGGCGCCTCGACGTGATGCGTCGACATCTCGGAAATGTGCACGAGGCCCTCGATGCCGTCTCCGACCTGAACGAAACCACCAAATGGCACAAGCTTGGTGACGCGGCCGTAAACGAGTTGGCCGACCTGATGGCTGCCCGCAAACTCTTGCCAAGGGTCTTGTTGCGTGGCCTTCAACGAGAGGCTGATGCGCTCGCGCTCCATGTCAATTTCAAGAACCTTGACCGTGATCTCGTCGCCGATCGCGACAACCTCAGTTGGGTTTTCGACATGCTTCCACGACAACTCTGAGACGTGGATGAGTCCATCCATGCCACCGAGATCAACGAACGCGCCGAAAGCGACAACCGATGACACGCGACCCTTGCGAATCTCACCGATCTTCAGGTTGGTCAAGAACTCATCGCGGGCACCGCGCTGATTTTGCTCGAGCAATGTGCGGCGAGAGAGCACAACGTTATTGCGTGCGCGATCGAGTTCGAGAATTTTTGCTGTAATGCGCTGGCCGATGTACGGTTGCAAATCGCGAACGCGACGCAACTCGACGAGCGACGCCGGCAAGAAGCCACGAAGCCCGATGTCGACGATAAGACCGCCCTTGACAACTTCTATGACAAGGCCCTCAACTGTGCCGTCGGCCTCTTTGACTTTTTCGATGTCGCCCCAAGCGCGCTCGTACTGGGCACGCTTCTTCGAGAGCAGCAGGCGACCCTCTTTGTCCTCGAGCGTGAGCACGAGAGTCTCGATCTTCTCGCCAAGTTTGACTATCTCGTTCGGATCGATGTCGTTGCGGATTGAAAGTTCACGCGAGAGGATTACGCCCTCGGTCTTGTATCCGATCTCGACCAGCACTTCGTCGCGAGTGATGCGTACGACTGTGCCAGTTACGAGCTGGCGCTCTTTGAGTTCTACGAGTGTTTCGTTAATCGCGTCTGCGAACGATGTCGAAATGTCACGCTCGGTGACTTGGCGAGGGGTGTAATTGCCGTCTGCGTCGAAGGTTCCCATCGGAGGGGAGGCAAGTAAGGTTATGTCGGACACGGTGATTCTTTCGGTGGATAGGAGAGATGGGCACCGAATCATGTCGCCATGATCCGGCAGTTTTACCGGCGGTAGAACAAGGTTTCCACGATAGCACCGGTTCTAAGACTTGGCGTTTCCCCACGAATCGCCCCAGGCCGAATTGACCTCGAGTGGAACCGAAAGCACCGCAGCAGTTTTCATCGCTTCTAACACGAGTGTCTCGACAGCCTCTTGTTCACTGAACGGGGCCTCAACGACGATCTCATCGTGCACCTGCAGGATCACCCTGCTCCGGAGGCCGACGGCGGCCAACTGTTCGTCGACCCGCACGAGAGCGATCTTGAATATGTCGGCGGCGAGACCCTGGATTCCGGAGTTCATCGCCTGACGTTCGCCGACCTGGCGAATTCGATAGATCGGGCTAGACAACTCTGGAATCGGTCGGCGCCGATGGAAAATCGTCTCGGTATAACCGCGCTGTCGCGCCTGCACGACCGTATCGTCCATGTACTTCTTTACATTCGGGAAGGCAACAAAGTAGGCGTTAAGGATCACGGCCGCTTCGTCGACGCTAATCGCCAGACGCTGGGCCAGGCCGTATGCCTCCATCCCATAGGCCAGACCGTACGAGATCATCTTGGCCTGGCTGCGTTGGTGCGAACTGACGTCTAGCGGCGCAACATTAAATACGCTGGCGGCCGTAGTCGTATGAATGTCTTCGCCCTTAAGAAACGCCGCCGTCAAGCCTGGGTCTTCAGCGAGATGAGCGATGCAGCGCAACTCGATCTGATTGTAGTCGGCGACTAGTAATTGATGCTTAGGTGCTGGCACGAATGCTTCGCGAAAGACCTTGCCCTCCTCGGAGCGAACCGGAATGTTGTGAAGGTTCGGTTGATCGCTGCTGAGGCGACCCGTGCGCGCGACGGTCTGATTGAAAGTTGCGTGAATCCTACCGTCTGGGCCGACAACCTGCAGCAATCCTTCGCCGTATGTCGAGCGCAACTTTTCAAATTCGCGATAACGCAATAGCGGCTCGATGAGTTCGGGCCACTGCGAGCGCAACTTCTCGAGGGTCGCGGCGTCGGTGCTGAAATTGACTTTGCCGCTGACCTTGCCCTTGGTTTTTTTAGGCGGCAACAGTTTCCGTTCAGCAAACAAGATCGCACCGAGCTGCTTTGGCGAATTGACATTGAATGGCTTGCCCGCGACCATTTGAATCTGCTCACTCAGTTTCTCGACCTCAAGGGTCAGGTACGAATTTATTTTGCGCAGCCTTGTTACATCGACGCCGACCCCTATGACCTCCATGCGCGCGAGAACGCGCACAAGCGGCAATTCGACGTCGCGAAATAGGCCGTCGACACCCTGACCCTGGAGCGCCTTTGATTGAACGGGTGCGATCGCGGCGACGGCCAAAGCGGCTAGGGCCGTGTTCTCGGCAACTTGCGATTCGGCTAACTGGGAATTTGGCGCGAGATCGAAATTAAGCCGATCGGTTAGTGGCGATGATGATATTTCAAGATTTCGAGCAGCGGACGACATCGTGAAATTTGTATAGCGCGCAAGCACCTCAGAAATCTCGTAACTACTCATCGACGGGTCTAGCAGGTAGGCGGCGATGGCCGTATCAAAATCAATCTCGGTGACATCGACGTCATTCTCGAGAAGTGTGCGCAATAACGGTTTGATGTTGTGACCGCGAACGGCCTTCGCGCCGGCCATGGCCTTTGAGACATTTGGCTCAAGCAACAGACTGGCGGGCAACCATGCTACTTGTGAGCCTTGGGTATCGGTGACAACTGCTACCCCCAGCAGCGACGAGCGACCCTCTGCGCCCTGCCACGCTGCTCCTATATATAGGGTCTCCTGGGAAAGCACGGAGATTGCCTCCTTCGCCTTGGCCAGCACCGTCAATATGGGAACCAACAGGGTCTGTCCAGCAGTGGTCGCCAGCTGAATATTCGCGTCGGCTACAGATTGGTCGCTACCGCCCGCTCCCAACTCGGCTCTGCCGGTCGCCGCCGCCAGGTGCAGGTACTTGATCGCGTCTAAAAAACGCACATTCATGCTACGAAACTCGAGCACATCGAAGAATTTCTTGGCTGCGGCAAGGTTCGGCCTTGGGCCGCAGGCCGAGATATCGACCGTTACTGGCGCGTCGCGCCGCAGCACCATAAGGTCGGCGTTACGAATAACTCGCTCGCGGTTAGCGAGCAGCGCTTCCTTGAGTTTCGGCGTTTGTTCGTGGGCATGATCGAATACATTGATTAGCGATTCGTACTTGTTAATAAGTTTCGCGGCAGTCTTCTCGCCCACGCCAGGCACACCTTCGAGGTTGTCGCTTGGGTCGCCGCGCAGTGCCGCGTAGTCGGCGTATTGCTTGGGCGTGACTCCAGTGCGTCCAAAGATTCCAGCTTCGTCGTACAGCGCGTAATCGCTCACGCCGCGCTTGTTGTATAGCACCTTGACGTGCGGATCAGATACGAGTTGATATGTGTCTCGGTCTCCGGAGACGATTAGCACATCGTCCCCGTTCAATTCACCGCGCTTGGCGATGGTGGCGATCAAGTCATCGCCCTCAAATCCGGCAGCGTCGATCGCCGTGATACCAAGGTCGGCCAGAAGTTCGCGGATGATCGCAAGTTGTTGATAAAGAATATCTGGTTGCGCCTCGCGTTGCGCCTTGTACTCGGGTGCTTCGATGTGACGAAACGTGGGTTCCTTACGGTCGAACACGACGATCACTCCGTCGGGCTTCTGATCTTTCAATAGAGACAGCAGCATGCTCGTGAATCCATAGACAGAATTGGTCACTTGCCCCGCCGCGGTAATCATGTCAGTCGGTAAGGCGAAGAAGGCACGGTACGCCAACGAGTTGCCGTCGAGAACCATCAACTTCATTTGGAACTGCGTTCGTTAATGATGTAGCTCACGGACGCAGTTCACCGCTGATGATTTGATCAGCGATAGCCCGCATCTTGGTGCGGCTGATCATCGCCTGCTTTTGAATAAAATCATATGCGTCGTGCTCCGACAGGAAAAATTTATCGATCAAAATACCCTTGGCTCGATCAAAGATCTTGCGCGCTTCGAGCTGTTCGCCCAAGGCCTCGACCACTCCGTTCAGCGCCTTGATCTCTTCAAATCGACCAATTGCAAGTTCTACTGCCGGAACCAGATCGGTGCGCTGAAAGGGCTTCACAAGATATGCAAGCGCTCCGGCATCGCGGGCCTGCTCGATAACTTCGCGCTGGCTGAAGGCGGTCAACATCACGACCGGACAAATCTTTTCGCCGACGACAATCTTGGCGGCTTGAAGTCCATCTAGGCCTGGCATCTTGATGTCGAAAATGGCGACATCGGGTTGGTGGAGGCGCACGAGGTCGACAGCGAGATCGCCGCGACCGGTGTCGGCGACGACCTGATAACCCTCTTCTTCGAGAGTCTCCTTAAGATCTAGGCGAATTATCGATTCGTCTTCGGCAATCACAATCCTGACCGCGTTGCGATCCATCGACTATCTCGCCAACTTGTCGAGCAGCGAATCTTGTCGTGCGTTGAGCGCGGCAATTTCGCTCACGACATGGGCGCGATGCTGTTTCAAAGCATTGACATGACCCAATGCATCGCGATGCTCGAACGACGCGATCGGAGTCTCGGAAACGAGGCTGCGCAACTCCTTGTCGGCGGCCTCGTCAACCATTGCCTCGAGATGCTCGTCGATGATGCGCAACTCTTCGCGCAACTGACGCATCGTCGCGGTGGCGCGGGCCAGGCGGCGCTCGGTGAGGCGTTCTCCAAAAGTTGTCACGACTTCCATTATTGTGCCCGGGGTGGGAGTCGAACCCACACGCCCTTTCGGACAACGGATTTTGAGTCCGTCGCGTCTGCCATTCCGCCACTCGGGCAGAGTGTCGCTGCCCCCTCACGCGCTGAGGCGGTTACAGCGTACCTACGGGTAGCGGGTAATCGTGAATGGGGTCGCAGAGGTTCTACGATGTAGCGAGACGAGGGGGATTTCCAGCTACGCATGCTTGCTTTTACATTTCCCGGACAGGGCTCACAGCGCCCCGGTATGGGCCGGCCTTGGGTCGAGCACGAGAGTTGGGAGTTGGTTTTGGAGGCATCCGAAATCTGCGGTCGCGATGTTGGAGCGTTGCTTCTAGATGCGACCGACGACGAACTAAGAGACACTCGTAACGCGCAGCTAACCACATTCGTACACTCGCTGATGGTGCTCGACGCAGTTGAGCGACTCGGCATCGAGCCCAGTTTCTGCGCCGGTCACAGTCTCGGCGAGTACACCGCATTGAGCGCGACTGGCGCGCTCGGGTTTGACGACGGCATTCGCTTGGTGACCGAACGAGCCGCCGCCATGCACGATGCAGGCTTGCAGTTTCCCGGCGTGATGTCGGCCGTGCTCGGTCTCGATGACGAGGACGTGGAGATCGCCTGTCGGCGCGCCGACAGCGACGTCTGGGTTGCCAACTTCAACGCCCCCGGGCAAGTCGTAATTGCGGGATCGCCTGCCGGCGTAGCTGGCGCAACCGAGCACGCCAAGCAGCTCGGAGCCAAGAGGGTGATGTCATTGCCAGTCTCCGGTGCCTTTCACACTCCCTTCATGACCTTCGCCCGCGATCGCCTGCGCGATGCGATCGCTATCGCCAAACCCCGCGACACAGAAGTGCCAATCGTTTCCAATGTCGACGCCCTGCCTCACGACAACGGCGCCGAGTGGTCGTCACTATTGTCCGCCCAACTTTCGAGTCCGGTGCGGTGGAAGCACTGCTTGCTAACGATGTCGCAGTCTGGCGTCGTTGGTTTCATCGAACTCGGTCCAGGTGGCGTACTCACCGGCATGGCCAAGCGCACGATCGATGGCGCTCGCACAATAAGTGTCGCCACGCCCGACGATCTCGACAAGTTGATCGAATGGGTCGGCACAGTGATCCCCACGGCCTCAATTGTTCCTCAATCGCACGAGGGAGAACACCTCTTCGCGGTGGAGCGCCTCGTGGTCAGCCCCGCCGCTGGGGTTTTCGTCCCGGGCGGAGACTTCTCGAGCGGAAAGCACATCAAGGTAGGTGACGTGATCGGCCGAGTCGGCGACAGCGAAGTGCGTTCACCATTTTCCGGAGTGATGCAGAGTTACATCGCCCTCGACGGCGAGCGTGTGACTTCGCACCAACCAATCGCCTGGCTGCGGACGCACTGATGCCGAAGATACCCGCCACAACACGCGGTGCCGAGATAATCGGTTGGGGCACCGCGCTACCCGAGCGAGTCGTGACCAACGACGAACTCTCGCTAACCCTAGACACCAGCGATGAATGGATCCGCGAGCGCACCGGCATCGCAAGTCGCCACATCGGGGGCTCGACGGCGAGCCTTTCGGTCGAATCGGCGACAAAGGCAATCGCAATGTCTGGGCTCGAATTAAAAGACATCGACGCCTTGATACTGGCAACCACGACACCAGACCGCGCGGTCCCCGCGACCGCCTCAACCGTTCAGCATCTGCTCGGCCTGCGCTGCGGGGCCTATGACATCAATGCTGCCTGTTCTGGTTTCGTTTACGGATTGGTTACCGCCCACGGGCTGATCGCGATGGGCGCCAAAAATGTATTGGTGATTGGCACGGACACGCTTTCGCGAGTCACAGATCAAACCGACCGCAACACTGCCCCGCTGTTCGCCGACGGCTCTGGTGCGGCAATTTTACAGGCTGTTGACGGCGCAGGTCAGATGCTGGCTTGGGATATCGACTCGGATGGCTCTGCCGAAGATCTGTTATACGCCGAGATCGGACAGTACCTGCAAATGAACGGCAAGGAGGTTTTTCGCCGGGCCGTTCGCGTGATGGTTGATTCCGCACAGAAGTCAATGGCAATTGCCGGCGTGTCAGCCGATGAGATTTCGCTCGTAGTACCGCATCAGGCCAACATCAGAATAATCAGCGCCGCGTGCGAGCGTCTCGGCGTGCCAATTAGTCGCACCGCAGTTGTTTTGCAAGAGACAGGCAACACGTCTTCGGCATCGATACCGCTGGCGCTCTTCGATGCCGCCGATAACGGTCGAATCGGTAAAGGCGACCTCCTGTTGCTCGTCGGTTTCGGGGCTGGCATGACTGCCGCGAGTGCGATTATTAGATGGAGCAACTAATGACAACAAGGGCCCAAGAAAACAAACCCGAGGCCGGACGGGTCGTGCTCGTGACTGGCGGCGCCCGCGGCATCGGCCTGGCCTGCGCTCGCCACTTTCAGGCGTTGGGCGATCGAGTCGCAATCACGTACAACTCGACACCACCGCCACCAGAATTCTTTGCAGTAAAGTGTGACGTCACCTCGAGCCAGCAAGTCGACGAAGCCTTCACCGCTATCGAAAAACATTTCGGCGCCGTCCAGGTGCTTGTTTCTAATGCGGGAATCACCCGCGACACATTGCTGTTGCGAATGTCGGAAGACGATTTCGCCGCGGTGGTCGACGCCAACCTCACCGCCGCGTTTCGAGTTTGCAAGCGTGCCACACAGGGCATGCTGCGGGCCAGATCCGGTCGAATCATCTTGATGTCCAGCGTGGTCGCGTTATTGGGATCGGCTGGCCAGGCCAATTACTCCGCATCCAAGGCGGGGCTAGTCGGATTGGCTCGCTCGCTGGCCAGAGAGTTGGGTTCGCGCAGTATCACGGTGAATGTTGTCGCCCCAGGGCCTGTGGATACCGACATGATCGCCGCGCTCTCGGAGCAGCGCTTGGCCGAACTCACATCTCGGGTACCTCTCGGGCGCACAGCAACGGTCGACGAAATCGCAGGCGTGGTCACATTCCTCGCGTCCGACGCGGCGGCCTACATCACTGGGTCAATTATCCCAGTTGATGGCGGTCTCGGCATGGGGCACTAAACTAGGCATAACCAGTACCACTATTCGGGATCACTATTAGGGAGTCAAGATGGATGAGCAATTGTTTGCGCGTTTTACCAAATGTGCGGTAGAAGTTCTCTCGGTCGAGGCAAGTCAGGTCACGCCAGACGTCAGTTTTGAGGCACTCGATGCAGACAGCCTCGACCTTGTCGAGTTCGTGATGGCGCTCGAAGAAGAATTCGGCATCGAAGTGCCCGAATCTGAACTTGAAGGGGTCGATACCGTCGGCAAGGCCTTCGCGCTCGTCACATCAAAAGTTAAGTAGCGACGCTCGGTCACCGTGCAAGGTCTAGGGCATCGCGTCGCCATTACCGGCTACGGAGTAGTCGCGCCTTGTGGCATCGGTAAAGAGGCGTTTTGGAAGGGGCTGCTCGGCCCAGGATCGACCGGAGTGCGCTCGGTCGAGTTCTCCGATTGGGACCCGCAGCCATACTTTGACTCGCCAAAGTATGCCCGGCGCTCGGATCGTTGCGAGCAATTCGCCTTGGCCGCAGCGGGCGAGGCGTTTGCGCAATCTGGCCTCGTAATTGACGGCGAACTCGCCTTCGACTCGGCGACCGTTGGTTGCATATTCGGCACTGGCATAGGTGGTCTGCGCACATTAGAAGAACAGGTAATTGTTCGCGTCGAAAAAGGCGAACGGCGAGTATCGCCGTTTCTCGTGCCGATGATGATGTCGAATGCCTCTGGCGCAGCTATCTCGATGCGCTACGGCCTGCGCGGTCCCGCGGAAACAATCTGCACCGCCTGCGCCGCGGCAACACATGCAATCGGCAACGCGGCGAGGCTGATCGCCTGGGGTCGTTGCAACGCCGTCGTTACCGGCGGCACCGAGTCGGCGGCAACAATCACCGCCCTGGCAGGTTTCAGCAACATGACCGCACTATCTAATTCGATGATCAGCAAACCCTTCGACGCCACGCGCGATGGTTTCGTGCAGGGAGAAGGCTCGGCCGTGTTCATCCTAGAAAGACTCGACCTCGCCCAGCAGCGCGGCGCCACAATTCTCGGCGAGATACTTGGCGCCGCGAGCAACGCCGACGCTCACCACATCACTGCGCCCGCTCCAGGCGGTGTCGGCGCGATCGCCTGCATGCACCTCGCGCTCCAAGACGCGGGTTTGCAGCCCAGCGACATTAAGCAGATCAACGCCCACGGCACGAGCACTCCATTAAATGATGCGGCCGAGTCGCAAGCAGTAGCGAAAGTGTTCGGGTCCAAATCGCCGCCTGTCGTTTCGATCAAGGGTGTGACTGGACACCCGCTCGGGGCCGCGGGCGCGCTTGAGGCCGCCGCTGTGTTGCTGTCATTCGAAAAGAAATTGATTCCCCCGACTCGCGGCACAACTGTGGTCGACCCCGAGATGACGATCGATGTCGTAATCGGAGAGCCGCGGGCATGGGAGCCTGGGCCGACAATTTCAAATAACTTCGGTTTTGGTGGCCATAACGGCTCGGTAATTATCGCGCCATTTAAATAGCCTGTTTTTTGCTCAGATGTCGATTACCACGAACAACAGCTCGCACTCGCACGCCAATTCACCATTAACGCTCACCGTGCCGGTGCCCTTGCCGGCGCGCGCCGACATTCGCGAAATCTTGGCGCCGATCTGAAGGGTTTCGCCAGGCACCACCTGCCGGCGAAAGCGGGCGTTATCGAGGCCGCCAAATAACGGCAGCTTGCCGGTGAATTTGGAGTCTGCGAGGATAGCGATCGCTCCCGTTTGGGCGATTGCTTCGCACATCATCACTCCCGGCAGTGTCGGCCGACCCGGAAAGTGACCGGCGAAGAACCACTCGTCACCCGTGAGCGTCCACGTCGTGGAGGCAGAAATGCCGGCAGTAAGTTCCGTGATCGCGTCGACGAACAGAAATGGCGGACGGTGCGCCAGCAGCTCGGTTGGATGCGGAAACGGTAAGGACGTCACTTGCCGAGCGCCTCGAGCAAGATTTCCGGCGTTTCCTTCGGGGAGATCTTATACCAAGCGTGCAAGATCACTCCATTGCTATCTAGAAGAAACGCCGACCGCAGGATGCCCATGTACTCTCGTCCGTACATCGACTTCTTAACCCACACCTTGTAGGCCTTCGCCACAGAGTTCTCTGTATCAGCTAGTAGCGGAAACCCGAGTTCGTATTTTATGTCAAATTTGAGTTGCTTGGCGGGATTATCCGGGCTGATGCCGACTATCGCGGTGCGCCCAATTTCGCCCTTCAAGTCGCGCAGCAAGCAGGACTGCTGCGTGCACCCGGGAGTGTCGGCCTTTGGATAGAAATAAATAAGAACTTTGCGCTTGCCAAATTTCTTAAGAGAAAATGGCGCTCCGTTCTGGTCGAGCAGGTCGATGGCGGGGGCCTTGTCGCCGGCCTTGAGAATTGTGGCCAAGTTATTGCCTCGCCCCGACTATCCCGTCGATCGCCGCGCGTACCTCGGCGATGTACTCGCCGACGGCGTCGGGGCCAGACTCGATAAGACGTCGCACAACAGACGCGCCCTGCACCACGCCGTCGGCGACGGTAACGGCCTCGGCGGCCTGCTGTGCATTGGAAACACCGACTCCGATAAGCACGGGAACATCGGTGATCGCCTTGACTCGGCGCGCCAGAGACAACGCGGTAGCCGCCAAGGTGTCGCGCTCGCCCGTTACGCCGAGCAGACCAACCGTATAAACGAATCCCCGAGTGCGAGCAATGATTCGAGGCAGGCGCTCGTCGGGCGCAGTTGGCGCGGCAAGCATCACCGTCTCTATCCCGGCGTTATCGGCGGCCTCGCACCACGGGCCAGATTCTTCTAGCGGCAGGTCAGGGATAATCGCCGCGCACACGCCAGCCTTGCGCAATGAGTTGGCAAAGCGCACGTCTCCGGCGTGGTGCACCGTGTTGTAGTAACACATCACCGCGAGCGGCACATCAACGTCGACCGTGCGCAGTTCGTGCAAGATTGATATCGGCGTGGCGCCTTGTTTGAGCGCTTCCTCGGATGCGCGCTGAATGATTGGCCCGTCCATTACCGGGTCGGAAAATGGAATGCCGATCTCGATGGCGTCGGCGCCATTGGCGGCGGCCGCGCGAACCGCGTCGAGCCAACCCGGATACCCGGCCGTGATGTAGGGCACGAGCAATTTTTTGCCCGCGTCCCTACGCTCGCGCAATCGCGTTTCCAAAAATCCGTGAGGCATTAAGCGTTGTCTCCCAGGATGTCCATCATTTGGGCGACGTCCTTGTCGCCGCGGCCCGAGAGATTCATTAACACACTCCGACCCTGAATCTTTGGCGCTTCCTTTGTGATCCACGCCATCGCATGTGCGCATTCGAGCGCTGGAATGATACCCTCTGCGCGGGCCATCAACCTAAACGCGTCGATCACCTCGGCATCGGTGACGCTTGGGTACTCTGCCCGCCCGATCGAAGCAAGGTACGAATGCTCCGGCCCGACGCCGGGGTAATCCAGCCCTGCGCTAATTGACTGGGCCTCTTGAACCTGGCCGTGCTCGTCTTGCATCAAATAACTGCGCATGCCGTGCACCACTCCTGGTACCCCACGACCGACTGCGGCGCCACCAGCTGGTTCGACGCCGACGAGTCGCGAATGTGCGTCGATGAAACCCGCGAATATCCCCATTGCGTTCGAGCCGCCGCCGACGCACGCGACCACTAAATCCGGGTCTTTGTCGGCGAGAATATTCCTACATTGCACTCGCGCCTCCTCGCCGATCACGCTCTGGAAAGTGCGAACCATCCACGGGTACGGGTGCGGTCCCATAACTGACCCGATGGCGTAATATGTGTCGTTGACAGTCGCTACCCAGTCGCGCATCGCCTCGTTGACCGCGTCTTTGAGAGTCTTGCTGCCGGACGTAGCGGGCACTACTTGCGCGCCGAGCAACTTCATTCGAAAAACGTTTAGGGCCTGGCGCTCGACATCAATCTCGCCCATGTAGACCTTGCACTCGAGACCAAGTAACGCGGCAGCCGTAGCCGAGGCAACGCCGTGCTGCCCTGCGCCGGTCTCGGCGACGATGC
>JAYTUM010000158.1:0-6115 GCA_043744575.1 Acidimicrobiales bacterium
TTGATCTCGCCCGACAAGAGCGCCGCAGCCGTTATTGCCGCAACCACTCCGGCTACTTGGGCTACGCGCTCGGCCACGCCGGCGACCGCCGTGTATCGCTCGCCGTTGCGCCTGCCGCGCACCTCAATACGCAGCCCGCCAAGACCGCCCTCTTGGTTTGGCGACGCGAGCATCGGCAGTCGGGCGGTAACCCGATCGCGTCGAGTCGCCGAGACCCGCGCAGTCACCCGTTGCAACTCAGGCGCCGCCCGCTTCAATAACAACGGGTCTGGCACTTCGGCTCGATAGCAGTCGTACGCACCAATCGGGGGCGGGAACCAACACAGCTCGCGGCCGCTACCTGCGGGCCGACGGATCCAGTCGCCGTCGTGCCAGCCGATTGAATGGCCATTTAGGGCGCGATGGTGCTGGCGCGCGCAATCGGGTCCACCGGTTCCGTGCGAGGCGATGTGAACCTCGTCAATTGACTCGAACGATTCGGCGATATGACGCAGCAATAACCCGGACATTCCTGGCGATGACGCTGCACCCACTATCAGTGTCACGCCGTTCGCCGAGGCGACTTCGTGCAATCCCAACAACTCGAGAACGTCGGCAACATCGTCGCTGAGTGACACGACAGAAATCTTGGCGCTCAGCAACTGCCGAGCAAGTTGAGCGTGCGGCGCCGCGCACGACAATACGACTACCGACACAGCCGCCGAAACCGACAACAATTCGTGCCACGAAGCGGTCCGCACGCTCGCGGTGTCTCGTCGCCGCACATTTGCCAGGCGTTGGGCAACGAGTGTCTTAGTGTCATGCAACAGCACATGAACATGACCAGAGCTGCACAGCTGATCAATGATTCGCGAACCCGTTACTCCGGCGCCGACCACGCCAATCTTCCTACTACTGATAAATGTCAATTCTGGTCGGTCGGCGGGGTGACTTGGCGCCACCCACCTTGTTGGGGGGAGTCAGTCGTCTTGCCCTTCCCGCGCAAAATCGCGCCAGCGATGCTGGCAATCCCGAGAACTACAAGTAAGCGCTTTATGAAACCCATGTGTGACCTCCGTTGGCCTAAAGATTATTTAAACCGCTTCCTCATCCTTGTCGGTAATCGCCGCAAAAACAACTGCGGACGATCGTCGTCATCAATTGAAGCGCGCGGAGTAGTCGGCAAACGCCTTGCCGAAGGCGTGCGCGAGGTCGCTGGGGATCAATGAATCCTGGCCAACTTCACCCACCAATAAATCGGCTGCCCTTCCGTGCAACCACACTCCAGCACGAGCGGCATCCCACCCGTCCATTCCGCGAGCCAAAAGTGAACCAATAATTCCGCTCAAAACGTCACCGCTGCCGGCCTTTGCCAAACCCGCGTTACCGCTGTCGTTTATATAAGTCGTCTTGCCCTGCGCGCCGACTAGCGTCGCCGGACCCTTAAGCACCACGGTCGCCAGCGTGCGCCGACACAGTGACCCCAGCGCGCCATGTCGATCGCCATGCACACGAGCGGCATTGTCGCCCCAACCAAGCAGTCGCGCGGCCTCTGCCGCGTGCGGTGTTAGAACCGCGTTCTCGTCTAGTTCTCCGAGAAGTCCGCCACCTGAACCACCGGACCTCGCGATCGCATTCAGCGCATCGGCATCGATGACAATTTTTAGGCCCTTGCTGGCCGCAATGAATTGCGCCACCCACGCCTGCGCTCCGTCCCCAACGGCTGGCCCGACGACAACAGCGTCGACGATGCTCATGGCGTCAAACATCACGGGCAAATCTTCAACCGTGAATCTTTCGTGCATAGCATCGCCGCACACTCTTAAGATCGCCGATGGCGTCGCCGCGGTAAGTTCCGTCGTAATCGAACCCGGGCAGCAGACATACACGTATCCGACACCGGCGCGCAACGCCGCTTCGACCGCAAGCGCGGCACCACCAGCCATTCCCTTAGAACCGGCGACAACTAACAATCGCCCGTTGTGCTTCTTATCCTCAGCATCACCCCGAACTGGAAGCTCCGGCAACATGGCGATTAGGCGTCAGGCTTTGGCGGCAGCATCTTTTCGCGCGGCAGACGAATGTCGAGATAGGTGCGAATGTTGGCATCCATGCTCTCCGAAATGTGATTCGGATAATTGTTCTCCAAGATGTGGCGCACCTTGTTGCGAGCCACATCGTTGATCTTCGGGCTGCCGACTTCCTTCCACTCTTTTGAACTGAGCCTGTCGCCAACTGCCGGATATAGATATTCGCTCTGCATGATTCGCAGTGTCTGCTCGGCCCCGAGATAGTGGCCAGGTCCGCCAATGCATTGCGCGCGCATCGTTTCGATCGATAACGACTCGTCGTTGACTTCAATACCGCGAATAGTGCGCTGCACAGAACCGATCGTGTCGTTGTCGAGCACTACACCCTCGAGCGAGAACCCGAGCAGGCTACCGTGCATGCCGGCCGCCTCATAAATCAGGTTCATCCCCGCGTTGCCGACGAGCGCATGGTTTATGCCCTTTTCGGAGCCCGACTGCGCGTCGGGAAACTTGGCGTCACTGATTCCAGACGATGTGCCGCCCGTGAGATTGTAAAAGTGCGCCATCTGCGCGCTCGCCGCCGACAGCAACACCTGCTCTGGGCTGCCGCCAGACATTGCGCCCGATCGCAAGTCAGAAACGAAACACCACAACCCGAAAATCGCTGGGTGACCTGGCTTGATCGCGTTCACATACGCAAGACCTGCGAGCACCTCGGCAACTTGCTGCACGAGCGCACCGGCGATCGCCGCTGGTGCCGTCGCGCCGGCCTGTCCAGCCGACAACAACAGCACGGGCATACCGCCGTGTACCGCCATCTCTAGACACTTGCAGGCGTCGCTCGCAAACTTCAGCGGCGGCACGACAAAACAGTTCGATTGGCTCACGAACGGTCTGGCGCGCCACTTGTCTTCGCCGCCAGCAATCTCGTGCAGCATCTTGAACGAGGCCGCGAGGTGATCTGGGTGCACCCACGAAGTGCCAACGTGCTTAGTTGTGCCGCTCACGCTCAGATAGCACGTATTGATATCCATCGCATCAGCCTCTGGAATATCGCGCGGCACCACGGCGCGCTGATAAAAATGCAAATGTTCCATCTTGTCAACAAGGCGGGCGATGTCGTATGCGTCTTGCGAAACAGATTCGCGGTATCCGCCAGTCTCCGGGTCGGCGATGTACACAGCCGCGCCAGCGGTGCCGAAGTATGTATTCGTGCCCCACGGTTCCATGTCGAACTTCGGGTCTTGGGCGTACAACACAAAGTTGCGCGCCGCCATCGCGATTGTGTCTTCGATCAAGGAGCGCGGAAACAGCAATCGCCCATGGCTGTCCAACTTGCAGCCCATGGGCAACAAGTACTCGAGAGTTGACGGAATCGCGTCGGCGATGCCAATGTTCTCGAGCACGTTCAGCGCGGCCTCGTGAATCTTCAACACTTCGGAATCTGTAAGCACCTTGTAGCGACCGCTCGCCATGCCCGGGCGAACCGGGCGAATGTCGTCGGTGAGTGGCGCCGCGCGCATCGCGCTACGAGCCGCGCGACCACCGCGTCGACCGTTTGTTGCTGCAGTCATCGTCATCTCCCAATTATTTCTATCTGATTGTTACTTTACGCCCGATATCTCAATTACGACTTAATGCGCTCGCTCTTTGGATCATAAAACGGTTCGAGTTGAGCGTCGGCGGCGAAACGTTCGCCCGCAACCTCAATTTCATACGATCCGGCCAATACGAAAGCATTGTCGACAAGCCCGTGATGATTCTCGACATAACCCATTCCAAGCGACTTGCCCAGCGTGTGGCCGAACATTCCCGAAGTTATGTGTCCGACGATCTCGTTGTCGCGCCAGATCGGCTCGTTGTGCAGCAGCAACTTGTTCGGGTCACGAAGCGCAAATTGCGCAAGCCGCTTACTTACCCCAGAAGCTTTTTGTCTTAACAACGCGTCCTTACCGATAAACCCACCAGGCTTAGTGAATGAAACGACGAAGCCAAGACCCGCCTCGATCGGCGTGTCGTCGGGAGAGACATCGTGACCCCAGTGGCGATAGCCCTTCTCGATTCGCAGCGAGTTGAGCGCGTGATAACCCGCGTGCTGCAAACCAAACTGCTTGCCAGCCTCGACCAACACATCAAACACGTTGGCCGCAAACTCTGTGGCGATGTACAGCTCCCAACCCAATTCACCGACATACGTGATGCGATTCGCGCGCACTCGGGCATAGCCAAGATCGATTATTTGCGACGTGCCGAACGCAAATGCCTCGTTAGAGAGATCGGCGGGAGTCATTGATTGCAGAAACTCGCGCGACTTGGGCCCCATCACGCTGAGCACGGCCTGACCAGAAGTCACATCTAGAAGCGTGGCGCGCGCCGAGGGCGCAATGTGATCCTTGAGCCACGCGAGGTCGCGCACCTGTGTCGCGGCGGCGGTGACCACCATGTACTTATCGTGTGCCTCGCGTGTGACCGTGAGGTCGGCCTCGATGCCGCCGCGCTCATTGAGCCACTGCGTGTACACGATCTTGCCGACTGGCACATCCATGTCGTTGGCCGAGACATTATTAATGATCCTTTGGGCGTCTGGCCCCTCGAGGGCGAACTTGCCGAACGACGACTGATCGAACACAGCCACACCCTCACGCACTGCGTTGTGCTCGGCCGCCGAATACTCAAACCAATTTTGCCTGCCATATGTGTACTCGTACTCGGCCTTTTCGCCCGCAGGGGCAAACCAGTTGGTGCGCTCCCAACCAGCGACTTCGCCAAAGCACGCGCCCCTTGCCGCGAGCCGATCGTGCAGCACCGATTGGCGCACTCCTCGCGCGGTCTCCGGCTGGCGATAAGGCCAGTGCATCGCGTACAGCAAGCCGAGCGACTCGACCGTGCGGTCGTGCAGGTACGAACGGTTGCGTTGAAACGGCATCACCCGGCGAATGTCGACATCCCACAAATCCATCGGCGGTCTGCCGTCGATGATCCAGTCAGCCAAAACCTTCCCGGCGCCTCCGGACGACTGAATACCAATTGAATTGAACCCCGCGGCGGTAAATAGGCCGCGAACCTCTGGCGACTCTCCGAGCAGGTAGCGATCGTCTGGCGTAAACGACTCTGGTCCGTTGAAGAAGAGCCGAATGCCCGTTTGCCCAAGCAGCGGCATGCGGTTGGTCGCAGCCGCTACGAGCGGCTCGATGTGCTCAAAATCTTCTGGTAACGAAGTGAACGAGAACGACTCGTCAATGCCCCTCATGCCCCACGGCTTAGCGACGGGCTCGAACCAACCGACAAGCAATTTGCCCGCGTCTTCCTTGAAATATCCGCACCCGTCGGGGTCGCGCAACACGGGCATGTTTGGCGAGATGCCTTCGACGGCCTCGGTGACGATGTAAAAGTGTTCGGCCGCGTGCAGTGGAACCGTCACGCCGACGCTGTCGCCCAGTTCGCGCGCCCACATGCCCGCGCAGTTGACAACAACATCGGCTCGAATCTCGCCTTCTAGAGTGCGCACGCCAACCGCGCGACCATCTTCGACAATGATCGAATCAACCTTTGTATTTTCGAAAATGCGCACGCCCTTTGAGCGCGAGCCTTTGGCGAGTGCCTGCGTCACGTCGATCGGGTTGACAACTCCGTCGTTCGGTAGGTGCACCGCGCCGACCAGGTCATCCACTCGCGCGAGGGGAACCAAATCTTTAACATCTGCGGGCGTGATGATGTTGACATCGAGCCCGAACACCCTGGCCATCGACGCTCCGCGTTTGAGTTCTTCGAAGCGCTCGTGATTCGTCGCTACCGAAACAGACCCGCGCTGCTGCCAGCCGGTGGCCTGACCAGTCTCGGCCTCGAGCGTGGCAAACAAATTGGTGGTGTACTGCGCCAGGCGCGTGAGGTTGTTGGTGGCCCGCAACTGCCCGACGAGGCCGGCGGCGTGCCACGTCGTGCCGCTAGTGAGTTGCTTGCGCTCGAGCAGCAAAACATCGGTGCAGCCGCGCAGGGCGAGGTGATAGGCAACGCTGCAACCAACTATGCCGCCACCGACTATGACTACTCGGGCTCTACTAGGCAGATTTGACAAGTCGGCTCCTTGAGTCATGAGGCTCAAATTG
>JAYTUM010000159.1:0-6100 GCA_043744575.1 Acidimicrobiales bacterium
CCATCGCGTCATCAACTTGTGGCCGAGAGTGTGTTCCTGGCCTGAGTATAAGGCTACCCCCGACTCGGGGTTGAATAACGGCATCGAGTGTCTAGCGGAGGGCTTGCCTCAAGGCGCAATTCAAGCCATTATTCGAGGCGCCGCATATGAATACTTTGGACCATTCCGATGAGCAAGGCCGACGACGCCAGGTGCGAGCCGCCATATGAGATAAACGGCAACGGCAACCCGCTGACGGGGGTGATGCCAAGGGTCATTCCAATGTTCTGAAATACCTGCCAGGTAAACATTGTGAAAATCCCCGACGCCAGCAGCAGCCCGAGGCGATCCCGGGCCAACTGGGCGACTCGCCAGATGCGCCAAAGCATTACCCCGAAAAGGGCCATGACAACCGCCCCGCCGAGCATGCCAAATTGTTCGGCGATCGCCGAAAACGGGAAGTCCGTAAACTGGACAGGGATATAGGCGCCGTTTGTCAGAGGGCCGTTGAGATAACCCTTGCCGAAAAACCCGCCGGTGGAGACCGCTCGCTTGGCGAACCGCACTTGCAATAAAATGGTCTCAAGCGCTTTGCTCTTTGAATTCTGATTCACCCACGCCTCGATGCGCGCCAACTGATAACCACCGACTACCCCACCAACGACTGTGCTGATCACCGTCAAGACCGCTAAACCAGTGATCAGGCCGATATATCTGCGCTTGGCGCCAGCCACAAATAACAATCCCGCGACGCCCGCGACGATCACGGAAGCCGAGCCGAGGTCGGGCTGAAAAAGAATCAAGATGATCGGCGCACCAAGAATGTACAACGACATGATGAACTGGTGATAGTCGATGCGCTTGTTCATCACGTCCGACAAGTACGCGGCGATCATGAGTAGCACCACGGGTTTAGCTACCTCGGCAGGTTGCACCGAGAAAAACCCGAAGTCGAACGACAATCTCGCGCCGCCGCGCACGGCGCCAGCCACCAAAACCAACACCAGAGCCAACAGCACACCGAGATACAAAACGTTGGAGTGTCCGCGAAACCACTCGTGACCAAGAGCCATCACCATCGCCATCATCGTTATGGCGACGATCGTGAACGCAACCTGGCGCTGCACATATATGAACGGATCAAACCCCTGATTGAGCAACCGTTGACGGGTGGCAGAGAAGGTGTTGAGCATCCCGATCACGCTGAGCGCAGCAACGGTCGCCAGCAAAATCCAATCGATGTTGCGGGAGGGGTCTGCAAAACTGCCCGAGAATGCGCCGGCTCCCGCCTTCGACGGTCGCGACGGCCACCACTTTTGAATTGCTGACGCCGAAAAATTAGATTTTCGCATCAGTCTCGATTATCTGACCTAAGGCCAGCCAAGCACAATGGGTTACGCAGCCCGATTGGTGGTGCCGCCACAGCGCGGTTCGAGTTCAGCGGGTCTGCTGGTGTCACCGCGTCGAAGCGGTACTCCCCCGCCAGCGCCGTGAAGATGCACTTAACTACGGGTGCGGCTGCCTGCGAGCCGTAGCCGGACTTTTCCAAATAGGCGAAGGCCGAAAACGGCATAGCAGGGTCGAGGCTAAATGCACCGAACGCCGATGAGTCGTTCCACGGATAGTTGCCGAGCCCCTGCGCCGTGCCGGTCTTGCCGGCTATTGGCAGCAACTTATAAGGGTAACCGCGAAACGAAAGTTCGCCGGTGGTCTTATGGTAGTAACCAAAATTCACGCCAGGCCCAGTGATTACGCGCGACATGCCTTTGACGATTGGTTCGCGACGATCGCCGCTCATGTCTAGCGTGCGAAGCGGTTCTAAATCGTCGAATCGTTCAACGACCTTTGCCAAACCAAGGTCGGCTATACCAGGCGAGGCATCCGGCGTGCCCGGCGCCAAAATTGCCTGCACCACGTGCGGCTGAAATAATCTACCCCCGTTGCCAAGCACGCCGTAGGCTCCAGCGACTTGCAGCGGCGTCGCCGACAACAGACCCTGACCGATCGCGAACAAGATTTGATCGCCGACGTAATAGGCCTTGCCAGACTCCTGCGAAATGGCCCCGAGGTCGGCCATCCTTCGCTTCAGGGCCTTGCTCGGGATCGTGCCCGCATATTCGTACGGCAGATCGACGTTAGTCGGCGACCCAAATCCAAACAGTCGCACCTGTTGTTCAAGAATTGGCTGATAGCCGCGCTCAGTGAGAATCTGCTCGCCAATCTTGTAAAAAAATGAGTCGCTCGATACCGCCAACGCGTCCTCGACTGTCACAGGCCCGTAACGACACGGTGAGCCCGTCGCCCGACATATTGCGTTTCTGAATTCGCACTTGACTCCTTGTTGGCAACGATCGGCGGGGATGCTCTCAAGTTTGTAAGTTCCGCGGTCATCGAACTTGTACTTAACGCCGCCCGGTAACTGGCCGGTATTCAGCGCCGCGTAGGCAACAAACGGCTTGAATGACGAGCCCAGGTTGTAACGGCCGGAGATCGCACGATTTACCAATATCGACTGATCGGGGTCATCCGTGTTTGGGAATATTTTCGCATAGGTGGCGTTCGTGATGCCCGAGTTGAACCACCTACCGTCGAAGCGCGGGTACGAGGCCATCGCCACGATCTGGCCCGTGTCGTGATTAATCAACACGACCGATCCCGCCGGCGCTTTGTAATAATTGACTTCTGGAAACGACGGGTCCGGGGTACCGTCCGGCAAATTTATAGTGCCCGCCTCGACGCGACGGCGCAACATAAGTTGCGTCTCGAGCGACTGCTCTGCAAACTGCTGTAGATTCAGGTCGATCGAAAGTTGCAGATCGTTGCCGACGATAGCTTCAACGCGTTCGACGAGTTTCAGCAGCCGCCCTTGCGAGTCGACCTCGTAACGAATGTATCCGGGCTTGCCGCGCAATGTCGTTTCGTACGACTGCTCCACCCCGTACTGGCCGACGCGCTCGTTTGGGTCGTATCCGATTGAGCGGTAATACGCTAGATTGCCCTCCTGAATCGCCCCCATGTAGCCGACTATGTGACTGCCGATCGCGCCGTATGGGTAGTTGCGACGCCATTCTTCGCGCACATCGACGCCGGGGTAATCCTCCGTGCGCTCTTTGACATATTGCGCCACTTCCTCCGAAACGTCCTCCTTCAGCGGTAGCGCCTCGAGCGGTCCGAAGCGCTTGTCGTCGTAACGCTTAAACAACAGCTCAATGGGCATGCCGAGCGGCCCGGAGAGCCTTTGAAACATTGCCAACCGATCGGTCGGGTCTCTGATCACACTGCGATCAATCGTCACAGTAAGGATCCGCTTATTATCGGCTAGCACTTGGCCCGCAGCATCAAAAATTCTTCCTCGCTCGGGCAGTAATTTAATAGTTCGGGTGCGTACTGCCAGTACCACTGCTTCAGTGTCGCGCGACTCGACGGCTTGTAGAAACCACATTCGTACACCCAGCAGACCCATAAGTAGCAGCGCGACTACCCCGAGCGCCGCTAACCGTTTTGGCGAACTTTGAACTCCCACCTAGCGACTCACTGATTCGCGCATAGTCCATCGCGAGAGGGGCATCAAAATTGGGGCTACAAACACCGACATCGCCGCAACGACGACCCCAACATAGAATATGCGCGAGTCCAGCCAGTCGCTAAGACCAACTATGCCTCGAACCACCGGATTGAGCATTTCGCCGAGCGCGGCGAAAATGGCGATTGTAATTAAGCGGCTCCACCACGTTGGCTCGCGCACGAAATATGGCAACAGGCCGGCGCCGATTGCTGCCGCAGCAAAAACCAGCGACGACAACCCCAGCGGCGACGTCAGTACGCAGTCATACATCGCGCCAACGATCATCCCGGCAATCGCGCCGATCTCAGAACCGTGCACGGCGCCGACGGCTACCGCGAAAAGCAGCATCAATGGGATCATTACTCCAAACGGCCGCAGATCACTAAGTACCGTCGTTTGCAGGCTCAACAAAATTAGGGCCAAAAGAATTAGCCGAGTCCATCTGCTAGCCGCGATCGCCAGAAATCCAATCACGGTGCCACTCGCTCGGTGATCGGCTGATACAGCAATATTCTTAGAAATGAGAGGTTGCTCAAGTCGGCGACAAGTTTTATCTCCAGAAGAGGTCCCGCTGTGCCTAGACGTGACACGATCCGCGAGACAACGCCAATCACGATGTCGGGCGGGGCCAGGCTCATTGAACCGCCAGAACTCACTATCGGCGCGCCAATTTCGATCGCTCCGAATCGCTGGTCGGTAGAAATAAATCGCACCGTCGGACTACGAGACGAACCCTGACCCTCGAGAATTCCAGTCTCACGAACGGCAAGTGCTCCGCTTGTGGGAATAGTCAGCGTCGTCACTCCGACAGGCGTCGGCGGCACTGTGGTTGCGCCGGGGGTAAAACCAGGGATCGTTGCTGCTGGCGCCGCCGTGGCGACAGTCGTTTCGGGTATCGGCACAACTGTGACAACTGGTGTGCTGTGTTCGTTATCAATCGTCGTCGACGTCACAGACTTCGGGGTGCTAACAACTTTCACCGACAGCGCATACTCGGGATCTGTTATCAACATCACGACCGCACGGTCCCCAAACACGCGCGTGACCCGTCCGACTAGCCCTGCTGCGTTAAGAACCGGCATTCCAACACGTATTCCGCTCTCGCTACCTTGATTAATTTCGATGCTCTGCGAGTAATTCGAAGGAGAATCGCCGATTACCTGTGCGGTCACCGAGTTAATGCCCGCCAAGGTCGGCAATCCGTTAAGGGCCAGCAATTCTTGCGAAAGTCTCACCGATGCTGCGGCAGCCACGGCCGCTCCCTCTTGCTGGGCGATCTTTTCGCGCAGCAACTGGTTTTGCGTATTGACATCGTCGTAGTGGGTAATGCCGTACCACGAGTTACTAAGTGGTCTTGTGACCACGCGAGTAACGCTCTCGATCGGTCTAAAAACAGCGCCAAACACTGTGCGCACGGCCGATGTCGTCGAACTCCCCTGAAGGTCGAGAGTCAGCAAAATAATCGATGTGAGCGCCAGCAGCACGGTTACTCTGCGCCGATTTACTGACAGAACCGCCACGGACAAGCGATTCGTTCTACTCGAAGGCGGTCTGCATTGTCAGACCCTGAAGCGCTTCGATGTTGTCGAGCGCCATGCCGGCGCCAAGCACGACTGAATATAGCGGCTCGGGTGCCAAAATAGAGTTGATCCCGGTCTCGTGGGTGACGCGCTCCGACAACCCCGCCAAAAGGGCGCCGCCGCCGGACAAGATCAGCCCCTGACCGATAATGTCGGCGGCCAACTCTGGAGGAGTACGCTCAAGCGTCAACTTGATCGCGTTGATGATCGCCACAACGGAATCATCGAGCGCCTCACGCACATCTTCGGTCGTAATCGCCTGCGTGCGAGGCAAACCAGAGTCGATGTCTCGCCCGCCGACGTCGGCTGTGATTTCTTCGGTCAATGGCCAAGCCGATCCCAATTGAATCTTTACCTCTTCGGCCGTATTGTCGCCGATAGCGAGATTGAACACCTTGCGAAACATCGCCACAATGGCGTCGTTCATCTCGTCGCCAGCGACGCGAGCACTATGGGCAGTAACGATGCCGCCCATCGAGATAACCGCTACCTCGGTTGTTCCCCCTCCGATGTCGACAATCAAGTTGGCTCCCGGCAGGTGCACCGGTAACCCCGCGCCGATTGCTGCGGCCATCGGTTCTTCGATGATGTACACGGGTCTTCGTGCTCCGGCAAACTCTGCGGCATCTTGCACGGCACGACGCTCGACGTTGGTGACTTCCGATGGCACACAGATAATCATGCGAGGCTTGCTCCACCTGCTGGTGCTGATCTGCTGAATGAAATGTCGAAGCATCTTTTCGCAGATGTCGAAATCCGCGATTACTCCGTCCTTGAGGGGGCGCACCAAGCGGATATTTTTTGGCGCTCTGCCCCACATCCTCTTGGCTTCATGACCGACGGCGACAAGCTGCCCCGAGACGTCGTCGACCGCGACCGTGCTCGGCTCATTGAGCACGACTCCCTCGCCGCGCACATACACCAAAATGTTTGCAGTTCCCAAGTCGATCGCGATATCGCGACCCAAAGAGAGCGT
>JAYTUM010000160.1:0-1583 GCA_043744575.1 Acidimicrobiales bacterium
CTGCCAGTGCCGCCAAATCGATAACTTCTTCGGGGAACATCTCGTTTGTCACGCCTAGATACTTGCGCATTTGGGCATCCCGAGCGCGTACCCACTGGTAAGTCTGCGAGAATGAGCACATGATCTTTGACGGCTCGATGCATCAGCTGCCAGACACTGACCCAGTTGAAACTCAAGAGTGGCTCGATTCGCTAGATGGTGTCGTCGACGTCGGTGGTAAGACCCGCGCAAGGTATTTGCTTTCCCGTTTGCTCGAGCGCGCCCGCGAGAGCCAGGTCAGTTTCCCCGCCACAGTATCGACTCCGTATGTAAACAGCATCCCTCGCGAACAAGAGCCGTGGTTTCCCGGCGACGAGCACATCGAGCGGCGCATCCGCGCCTACATTCGCTGGAACGCGGCTGTGATGGTGGTGCGCGCCAATTCCAACGCCGAGGGCATCGGCGGTCATCTCTCAACGTTTGCGTCGTCGGCAAGTCTGTACGAAGTTGGCTTCAATCATTTCTTTCGCGGCAAGGACTCCGGAACCCCAGGCGATCACGTTTACTTTCAGGGTCACGCCGCGCCGGGTATTTATGCTCGCGCGTTTATCGAGCGCCGCTTAGAGGAAGACGATCTCGATCACTTCCGCCGCGAGATCGGACGCGACGGCCGTGGTCTCTCGAGTTACCCGCATCCTCGATTGATGCCCGAATTCTGGGAGTTTCCGACCGTCTCGATGGGTCTCGGCCCGCTGACCGCTCTCTACCACGCGCGCTTCAATCGCTATTTGCAAAATCGTCAACTGGATGACACTTCGAAAAGTCGCGTATGGGCCTTTCTGGGCGATGGCGAATGCGACGAGCCAGAAACTCTCGGCTCGATTTCGCTCGCCGCGCGCGAACAACTCGACAACCTGACTTTTGTCGTCAACTGCAACCTGCAGCGTCTCGATGGGCCGGTGCGTGGTAACGGCAAGATCATCCAAGAACTCGAAGCGGTGTTTCGCGGCGCGGGATGGAACGTGATCAAGGTGATCTGGGGCTCGAAGTGGGACGAATTAATTGCTCGCGATACGTCCGGCGCGCTGCTCAACAAGATGAATAACACCGTGGATGGAGAGTTTCAGCGTTACATCATCGAAGATGGCAACTACATTCGCGAAAACTTTTTTGGGCCAGACCCGCGCCTGCGCGAGTTGGTCTCGCAACTGACAGATGCAGAGTTGCAAACGCTGCCCCGCGGCGGGCACGATAACCACAAGTTGTACGCGGCGTTTCGTGCCGCCACCGAGAATGCGGGCTCGGGTCGGCCAACAGCGATTTTGTGCAAGACGGTGAAGGGATGGACGCTCGGCCATGAAATCGAGGGCCGCAACGCCACCCACCAGATCAAAAAGATGAGCGATGCCCAATTGCGTGTGTTACGCGACACTTTGCACCTCAACGACGAGATCCCCGACAGTGCCCTCAGTGGCGACAACCCGCCTTACTACAGGCCTCCCGTTGACAGCATCGAATACCAGTACATGATGGAGCGGCGCCGCTCACTCGGCGGCAGTATTCCAAAACGCACGACCGTAGCGCGCAAGCCACTGCTGCTGCCG
>JAYTUM010000161.1:0-1558 GCA_043744575.1 Acidimicrobiales bacterium
CCGATGTAGCAGAAGACTTCAAGAAGAAGCTTGACGTCAACAGCTTTGAGCAGTTGCGTATTGGTTTGGCGACAGCCGACGACATTCGTAACTGGTCACGCGGTGAGGTAAAAAAGCCCGAGACAATTAACTACCGCACCCTGCGCCCAGAGCGCGACGGCCTGTTTTGCGAAAAGACGTTCGGCCCGACCCGCGATTGGGAGTGCTATTGCGGCAAGTACAAGCGGGTTCGCTTCAAGGGCATTATCTGCGAAAAGTGCGGCGTAGAAGTCACCCGCTCGAAAGTGCGCCGCGAGCGCATGGGCCACATCGAACTGGCGGCACCGGTCGTGCACATCTGGTACCTACGCGGTACCCGCAGCTGGTTGGCATATTTGTTGGGCGGTCTCGAGCCACGCGACGAGATCAAGGCAAAGCAACTCGAGAAGGTAATTTACTTCGCCGCCTGGCTGGTGAGCAGCGTCGACGCCGACAAGCGTCACGATGACCTGCCGGAACTCGAAAAGGAGCACCTTGAAGACCGCGAGCAGGTTCTCAAGAACCGCGAGAAAGAACTCAAGCAACGTGAAAAGGACGCCGAAGCCGAGCTCAAGCAGCTAGAAAAAGATGGCGCCAAAGATACCGACATCCGTGCCCGACAGAAGCAGATCGACAAGGACATCGCCGGCATCACCGAGCGCTACAAGAAGGAAGAAGACCTTATCGCGCGCGCCTTCGAAACGTTTGGCAAATTGCACTCGCGAATGATTGTCGACGACGAAGAGTTGTGGCGTGAAGTGAAGGATCGCTACGCAGATTATTTCGTTGGCGGCACGGGCGCCGAGGCCATCAAGTCACTCATCGACACCATCGACTTCGATGCCGAGGAGTTGCTGTTGCGCGACGCCATCACCAATGGTTTCAAGGGCAAAGTGCTCTCAACTCAGCGCAAGCAGAAGGCCATCAAGCGCCTCAAGATCATCGCTTCGTTCAACCGTCGCGATGAAGCCGGCCGCCTGAAGAACAACCCGAAGGCAATGGTCCTCGACGTCATTCCGGTCATACCTCCAGACCTGCGCCCAATGGTGCAACTCGACGGTGGTCGCTTCGCGACATCCGACCTGAACGACCTCTACCGTCGCGTGATCAACCGCAACAACCGCTTGCGTCGCTTGCTCGATCTCGGCGCGCCAGAAATCATCGTTAACAACGAAAAGCGTATGTTGCAAGAGGCGGCAGACGCACTGTTCGACAACGGACGTCGTGGTCGCCCAGTAACTGGCCCGGGTAACCGTCCGCTCAAGTCGCTGTCTGACATGTTGAAGGGTAAGCAAGGCCGCTTCCGTCAGAACTTGCTCGGCAAGCGCGTCGATTACTCAGGTCGTTCCGTGATCGTGGCCGGCCCAACTCTGCGCTTGCAGCAGTGCGGTCTGCCAAAATTAATGGCCCTCGAGTTGTTCAAGCCGTTCGTAATGAAGCGTCTGGTCGATCAGCAACTGGCGCAGAACATCAAGAGCGCCAAGCGCATGGTCGAGCGTCGTCGTCCGCAGGTATGGGACGTGCTCGAAGACGTCATCAA
>JAYTUM010000162.1:0-1553 GCA_043744575.1 Acidimicrobiales bacterium
GAATTTCGCCGTGTTCGTCGATCTTAATTTCGACGCCAATGGCTGGCGCCCCCGCCGCGCTCAACTTGACGGCACGCATAGCCGGCGTCAACGCATCAAACTCGGCGCGCGGGCGATTCACAGTTAACACAGGCGCCGTTTCGGTGAGGCCGTAGATCTGGTTGAACTCCCAGCCCAATTCGGTCTCGACTCGCTCGATAGTTTTCGTCGGCGGCGCCGCGCCAGCAACAACGATGCGGGTGCGGCCGCGGCCTGGTATTTCGCCAGGCCAGTTCGCGGCGGCGTCGAGAATTGCATTGGTCACTGCCGGCGCTGCACACATCAGTGTGACGCCGTGCTTTTCGACGCGGCGCAAGATTTCGGTTCCGTCAACTTTGCGCAACACAATATGTTCGCCACCCATCGCCGTTACCGCGTAGACCATGCCCCAGCCGTTGCAGTGAAATTGCGGGAGTGTGTGCAGGTAGATGTCTCTGTCACTGACTCCCATGTGCCAACCGAAAGCGGCGGCGTTGAGCCACAGTGTGCGGTGTGTAAGTTGCACTCCCTTGGGTCGCGCGGTGGTGCCGCTCGTGTAGTTGATCGTCGCCGTGGCGTCTTCGTCGGGCGCCCACTGCTTGGCCTCGACACCGAAGCGATACAACTGCTCGTCGCTCTTCTCGCCGATCACGAAGCGGTGCTTGGCGGTGACGCCGGCGAGAGCGTCATTTAGTTCGGGGTCGACAATCAGCACCTCTGCGCCGCTGTGCTCGATGACGTATTTAATTTCATCGGCGACGAGACGAAAATTGATCGGCACGAGAATGCGGCCAGAGCCGCTGACACCAAAAAAACTTGTGAGTAGCCGTGCCGAGTTCTGGCTGACTATTGCAACTCGGGCGCTCTGCGACACGCCGAGTGCATCGAGGCCAGCGGCTTGGGCGCGGGCGCGCTCGGCCATTTGCTTATAGGTCTGGCTACCCCACGACATGGCTGGTTGGTCGGGTTCGTCGACAAAGGCGACGCGATCTGGGTAAGCCTGCTCGGCGCGACGCAGGTGATCAATAACGGTTAGTGGAACCTTCAAAGTGCGGACCCCCAATTATCTTGCAGGCAAAGCCAGTTCGGTTAATACTGCCACGCGAATATTAGTTGCCGCGTCTAGTCGCGAAAGTGAACGGCGACTTCGTTGAAGAACTGCTGAATCGCTTCGGTCCTTTCGGCGAAGGTTTTGCCCAGGGTGAAGTCTGGCAGGCAAAACTCATTAAATCCCAGTTCCTTGTACTGCCCGATCATTTCGGTCAATTGCGCGGTGGTGCCAACAAGCGCGCGATCTGCCGGAATCTTGGCGCGAACCGCTTCAACATCCGCAGAATCCTTGACGATGTAGACAAGCGCCTGCGTGGTCTTGTGCATCGTCTGCGGGTCGCGGCCTGCTTGTTCACACGCAGAATTGAGCCGCGCCACAACTTCGGGCGTGGTGGTTGGCGTGCCCCAAGTGTTCCACTCCTGGGCGAAGCGCGCGGTGAACCTAAGCATGCGCGGGCTTCCCGAACCGACCAGTAGTGGCAGCG